>NZ_REFO01000010.1:0-300000 GCF_003688665.1 Hydrogenothermus marinus | reverse complement strand
ATCTATATGTTTAGCGAGATTAACAGACGCTAAAGTACACACTGCGGTGCTTTCCGGTGAATTCGGAATTGAGATTTCGCTGCAAAGATTACTAGAGTTTATAACTGAATATTGCGGGCAAGGGTTGTTTTCATTATGTCTGTCTTTAAATGTTAGCCATGGATGTCCTGTTTTTGCAAGTTTAAATAAATATCTTCTAAACCATTCTCTTGAATCTAATTTCTTCCATAATCTTAATTGGCCTGATTCTGCTTTTTTAATACATTCATTGTATTTTTTAGCAAAGTCTTCTCCCCAAGATTCAACAAGTTCTGGACATTCTGCTGGATCAAAAAGATATAGAGGCTCTCCTTCTTTTATTCTTCTCATAATTTCATCAGGCATCCAAAGAGCAGTATTTAATGAAGGCGTTCTAAAGTAAGGATTTCCTGTAGTTTCTCTTAAATCTAAAAATGCCTCTATGTCCATATGCCAAGGTTGTATATACATTACTTGTGAGCTTCTTCTTCTACCGCCTTGTTGTATAGCATTTACAATTGTGTCAAATATTTTTATAAAAGGTATTACTCCTGAAGATTTTGCATTTAAAGATTTTATAGGTGAACCTGTAGCTCTTATTCTTGTAATATCTGTTCCAACACCACCTGCATATTTTGCTAAAAATGCAGTTTCTTTAGCTTTATCCATTATTGATTCAAGAGAGTCACTTATGACGTTTACATAACAACTAGAGTACTGGTGTGTAATAGTTCCAGAGTTATAAAGGGTAGGTGTTGAGTGTAAGTATTCAAGTTTTGATATTTTATTATAGATTTTTATTACTTCTTCTTCATTATTTCCTATTCCAAGAGCTACTCTCATAAAAAACCATTGAGGCTTTTCTATAATTTCTCCATTTCTGTCTTTTGTAAAATATCTATCTTTTAATGTAGTAAGTCCAAAATAATCAAGAAGATCATCCCTTGAATAATCTATAGCATTTTCTATTTTATTTAAGTCAAAATTTAAAATATCTTCTTTATATAATCCTTCTTTTACTCCATACTCAAGAGCTTCTTTAAAAGATTTAAATCTTCTTTCTATCTTTCTATTTATTATCTTTTTAAGCTGTCTTGTTGCTAAAGTATCATAAATATAATGATTTGGTATTAACTGTTCTATAGCTTTTAAAACTAAAAAATCAAGCTCTTCTGTTGTAACTCTTTCAGGTATCTTTAAATCAAGTTCTTTAGCAATTCTAAATGCTATTTCCCAGTCATCAGGTAGATCCATACCATCAAAAAGTGCAAATATTGCATTTATAAGTTTTTTCATCTGAAATTTTTCTTCTGTTCCATCCCTTTTTACAACTATTCTTTGCATATAAAAAACCTCCTTTTTAAGTTTCTAATAAATATAAAGCATTACCTACACCATATATTTTTTTATATCCATTTTTTTCTGCAAATAACTTTTCAGAAATACCTGTTTTAGATTTCATAAACCATTCTCTTTGTACTAGATTTATATAATCTTTTGTATAGTAATAATCAGGCTTTGTAATTTTTATTCTTTTAAAGCCTAACTTTTCTAAACTTTTTCCTGTAAAAAGTCTTAAATCAACATAAGAGTAAAGTTTTTTTATAGCTAAATCTTTTAAAACATATTTTATTAGTTTCCCAGTTCCTCCAATAACATTAAATCCGTTTTTAGTAGCTATTCTATAAATCTCGTATCCATCAAGTCCAAACCTTGCTTTTCCAATAGATATTACTTGTAATATTTCTCCATTAAAAACTAAAGCATAATTTTTAGCTAAGATAGGTTGATTATATATATGATTTTCTATAAAAAATTCATAAGCTTGTTTTTCTCCTATTTTTTCTATTTTACAGTTTTTAGCATAAATCTTTTTATTTAACCCTAAAGCTGAACCTATAATACTAAAAACTATATCTTTCTTGTTAATAATCTCACTATCCCAAAACTGAATTATTCTTATACCTTTTTCTGTTGCTAAAATCCATTTTAGTCTATGGTAATTCTTTGCTTGTTTTGGTGATAAATTCCTAAGTTTTATAAGATTTTCATAAGTGTGATAATAAATTCCATTTACTTCAATAGCTATTTTTCTATCTGGAACATAAATATCTATTTCAAGAGACTTTAGAATTTTTCTATTTCCTGTTTCAAATCTTATTGATTTTTCTTTTAAAAATTTTGTTATTACTCTTTCAGGTTTTGTTTGAGTTTTTGTACATACAGGACATAAAGGAATGTTTCCATTGTCTAAATGATCTAAAAATTTATTACCACATTTTAAACATAAAAATGGAAATCTATTTCTATCTTTTACATTTATCTTTTTGTAAAATTCATAATCAAACAAAGGTTTTATATTATGCTTTTTTAGTCTTATTAATAATCTTTCCCATACTTTATATTTGTAATTTTCTAATACTTTTTCTTTTACATGAGGAATATGCATAGGTGTTTCTACACCATATTTTTCTAATAATGATTGTTTAGTTTTTTCTGTTATTTCTTTTCTATTTTTCTTTAAAGCTACCAAAACTTTTTCTTTTATAGTCGTAGATTTCATAGGATGAGTTGTTCCATACTTTTTTAAAGAAGTTTTTTTAGCTTTTATCTTGTATTCTGCTGTTTTTGTATAGTTATCTACGCCATATTTTTTTAATGTTGTTTTTTTTGCTTTTTCTCTTGTAATAATTCCTATATTTTCTACTCCGTATTTTTGAAGAACAGTTTTTTTTCTTTTTTCCTTAACTGATTCAAGCTTTAAATGATGTTCTACACCATACTTTTTTAAAAATTTTTCTTTATCAAGTTGAGCACATCTTTTTGAGCAGTATGTTCTAAACTGTCCCGTAGAGTAAGCAGGAAGCTTACCACAAACAGGACATTTAGGAACTTTATCCTCTGATAATATATCATTTTTTAAGCACCATATTCTAATAGACTGTGGTATATCTTCAGGAAGAAAACTAGTAAGTTTATAAAGTTCTTTTTTTAAGTTTGGATTTTTAGACAGTTTTATCCCTAATCCTCTTGGTGTAAGCTGTTTAGCAAGTATTAATAAATCCATTTACCTAACTTCTTTGAAGTTATTAGAAATTAGTATACTCAGTACTTGATACCTCAAAGAAATTTGTTAATTTTTTGACATCTTCTTTTTGTAAAAACTTAAGTGGATTTCTATCTATTTTGAATTGAGGGTCAAAGCCAAGTTCTTCAAGTCTTCTGTCTGCTATGTATTTCATATATTGTTCTAATTCTTTATAAGAAACTCCAAATATTGTTGTGCCGCCGAATTTAGTTTTTAAGTAGTTTAGTTCAAGTTCTACTGCATCTATTATTGTATCTCTTATATTTTCTACAAATTTTATATCATCTACTATTTCTGGATTTTCTTCTACTATTGTTAATATTGCTTCTATTCCGTTTTGAAGGTGTAAAGATTCATCTATTAATACAAGTTCTACTCCTGAAACTATATTTTTCATTTTTCCTGTATCTTTCATTGCAAAGAAATGCGCAAATGCTGAATAGAAGAACAAGCCTTCTTGGATAATATTATTTAAAAGTATAGAAGTTAAAATCTGTTTTTTACCTTCTAATGTGTCTGGATCTGCTTTTCCATATGTAATTCTATCAACTGCTCTAATTATAAGCTCTTGTTTTTCATTTAAAAGTTTATCTTCAAGGGTTATGTTATAAACTCTCTTTCTATCCATATCAAATGAGTTTATTATTATTTCAAAAAAGTCTGAATGAATATCTTCCATAAACATCTGTGCAGTAAAAGACATCTTTGCATATGGGTCTGTTAATACTGGGAAAAATCCATTTCCTAAAACATTTTGTACTAAAAGCTCTGATGATGCAAAGTATCCAACTGCACTTTCAAATAAATCTTTTTCTGTTGGTGTCAGTGATTTATAATCAAGGACATCTTGTTGAATATTAAGCTCTTCAGGAAACCATACTGCTTTTTTCTGTTTAGTGTATAATGTTTTAAAAACTGGGTATTTTGGATTTTCAGTAAGTCTTATATTATCTCTAACTGATGTTTTTCCGATAAATTTTAAATTCTTCATTTTGGGCCTCCTTATACTATATATTGTGTTTTTTTAATTTAACACCACTATATATAGTATGTCAATCTTTTTTTTCATTAAAATTTTAGGAAGTATCTTTAAACTTTTATCATTATTTATTTTTCTGTGGTAAATTTAATTTAACATAAAAATTAACAATAAATTTTTAAGGTGATAATATTGGAATACATACTTGTTATTCTTGCAGGATTCTTAGGCTCATATCACTGTATTGGAATGTGTGGATTTATACCTCCTTTAATCCAGTATAAAAATTGGTTTATAGGAAATCTACTTTACAATATAGGTAGAATTTTTACTTATGGTTTTCTTGGTTTTGTGGCTGGATATATTGGAATGTTTTTCCATTCATTGCAGTTTCAACTTTTTCAGAAAGCTTTATCTTTAATACTTGGAATTTTTATGATAATTCTTGGACTTCAAATACTTGGAAGAGTTAAAGAAAAAGGTGTTCCAGGTCTTGACTTAATATTTACAACTATTGCTGAGATTTTATCAAAATTTAGGAAAAATCCATTTTTTCTTGGAATGTTTAATGGTTTTTTACCTTGTCCTTTAGTTTATGCAATGCTACTTCAATCAGTATTAGAAAAAAGTGTAGTAAAAGGCTTTATATTTATGGTTCTTTTTGGCATAGGTACTATTCCTGCAATGTTTTTTTCAAGTTTTGTTTTTAACAAATTAAGCCCACCTTTAAGAAAAAAACTTGCCAGTAGTAGTGGTTTGATTGTAATTTTATTTGGTATACTTGCAATAATTAGAGCTTTAGGAATTATGCATCATCATTAAAGGAGGTTTTCTATGACCATTTTAGTAAGATCTTATGGTGCCACAGAAATGGTTACAGGTTCTTGCCATTTAATAGAAGTTGGTAAAACTAGAATTTTAGTAGATTGTGGAATGTTTCAAGGTGAAAATGAAGATTTAAATTATGAGCCTTTTGGATTTGATCCTAAAAATGTTGATTATCTAATAGTTACCCATGGACATATAGATCATATAGGAAGAATTCCAAAGCTGTATAAAGCAGGTTTTAGAGGAAAAATAATAACAACTTTAGCAACCAAAAGAATAGCGAGAATTATGCTACTTGATTCTGCAAAAGTAATGCTTGAAGAATATCAAACAGAATACAAAAAAGCGTTAAGAAGAGGAAGACCAGAAGATGTAAAACCTCCTTTATATTATGAAGATGATGTTTATGATGCTATGGAGCTTTTCAAAATAACCTTAGATTATGAACAAAAATTAAGTATTAATGATAATATAACTATTAAATTTAAAAATGCTGGACATATTTTAGGTTCTACCTTTGTAGAAATATTTATTAAAGATAATGGAGTTAACAAAAAATTAGTATTTTCTGGAGATTTAGGACTAAAAGAAAAATTAATTATAAATCCTCTTGAAGATGAAGATTATGCAATTTCTGTTTATACAGAAAGTACTTATGGAAATAGAAATCATAAAAGCTTAGAAAAAAGCATTGAAGAATTTAAACAAGCTATAATTGATACTTTAAAAAGAGGTGGAAATGTAGTAATTCCAACATTTGCTTTAGAGAGAAGTCAAGAAGTTTTATATATCTTAAGAAAGATGTATGATGAAGGAAGTCTTCCAACAAATGCAAGAATATTTTTAGATAGTCCTCTTGCAATATCTGCAACAAGAATATTTTTACAATTTCCTCAACTTTTTAATGAAAAACTAAAAGAGATGATAAGAAAAGGAGAGAATCCTTTCATATTCCCAAATGTTGAATTTACTCAAACAGTAGAAGAATCCAAAAAGATAAATGATATTGCTTCAGGAGCCATAATACTTGCAGGAAGTGGAATGTGTACAGGTGGGAGAATAAAACATCATTTAAAACATAATCTATGGAGAGAAGAAAACTCTGTAATTTTTGTAGGTTATCAAACAAAAGGTTCTCTTGGAAGGGCAATAATAGATGGAGCTAAAACAGTTCGTATTTACGGAGAAGAGATAGCAGTAAAAGCTAAAATTTATACAATAAATGGATTTTCATCTCATGCTGATCAAAAAACATTATTAAATTGGCTTGGAAATATAAAAGGACTTGAAAATATTTTTATAGTACATGGAGAAAAGGAAGTGATGGAAATTTTTAAAGAAAAAATAAAAGAGGAACTAAATATGAAAGCTCATATTGTAAAAAAAGGAGAAGGAATATTTATTTAAAAAAGAGGCAAAAACTCCATAATTAAAAGCTTCATGAAAAAACACCTCCCTATTTGATAAAATTATTAAAAAAATCTACTCAGATTAGATTTCAAATTTTTTATACGATTATGTTAGAATTTCCCAACTAAAAATATCTTTACAAAGAGTCTAATGGATAAGAAAGATTTAGAAGAAAATATAAAAAAAGCTAAAGATGTTTTAAGGAAATCAGATGCTGTTTTGATAACAGCTGGAGCAGGAATGGGAGTTGATTCTGGTCTTCCTGATTTTAGAGGTCCAGAAGGTTTTTGGAAGGCATATCCAATTGCTAAAAAATTAGGACTTAGATTTGAAGAGCTTGCAAATCCAAGATGGTTTAGAGAAGATCCAGAGCTTGCTTGGGCTTTTTACGGTCATAGATTAAATCTTTATAGGAAAACAAAACCCCATGAAGGGTTTTATCTTTTAAAAGATTTTGTAACTGCTAAAAAAGGTGGATATTTTGTATTTACTTCAAATGTAGATGGTCAATTCCAAAAGGCAGGTTTTGATGAGAAAAAAATAGTTGAAATTCATGGAAGTATCCATTATTTACAATGTAGTATTCCTTGTAATGATGAAATTTGGTCAGCTAACAATATTAAAATAAAAATAGATGAAGAAAGTTTTAAAGCTATCCCTCCACTTCCAAAATGTAAAAAATGTGGAAAAATCGCAAGGCCTAACATATTAATGTTTGGAGATTGGGACTGGATTCCTTATAGAACAGAAAGTCAAGAATATAGATTTGAGATATGGTTAAATCAGATACAAAACAAAGGATATAATCTTTCAATTATTGAAATAGGTGCAGGAAAAGCGGTTCCTACTGTTAGATTAACTTCTGAAAAAATAGCATCTGAGTTTGATGCTACTTTAATAAGAATAAATCCAAGAGATTATGATATTCCATCTTCTAAGCATATATCTATTCCTCTTAGTGGTCTTGAAGCAATAAGAAAGATATTATCTTGATATAATAATATCTCTATAAAAATTAATAAGGAGCATAAATTGAAAAAAAGAGCTCTTATTTCTGTATCTAATAAAGAAAAAGTTGTTGAGTTTGCTAAACAGCTTGTTAATCTGGGTTATGAAATTATATCCTCATCTGGTACAGCAAAAGTATTAAAAGAAAGTGGTATTCCAGTTATAGAGGTTTCAGAAATTACAGGATTTCCTGAAATAATGGGAGGAAGAGTAAAAACATTACATCCAAAAATTCATGGTGGTCTTCTTGCAGTTAGAGATAATCCAGAATATATGAAACAGCTTGAAGAACATAAAATAACACCAATAGATATAGTAGCTATAAATCTTTATCCTTTTGAAGAAACTGTTAAAAAAGGTGCTGATTTAGATGAAATTATAGAAAATATAGATATTGGCGGCCCTGCTATGGTAAGGGCTGCTGCTAAAAATCATAAATTTGTAACTATTATTGTAAGTCCTAAAGACTATGACAAAGTTATAGAAGAATTGAAAGAAAAAGGAGAAACATCATTAGAAACAAGAAGAAATTTAGCTTTAAAAGCTTTTAGACATACTGCAGTTTATGACAGTATAATATCATCTGTATTAAATGAAAAATTTGGCATAAATGAAAAATTCCCTGAGGAGTATTCAATTCCACTTAGAAAAAAAGAAATTTTAAGATATGGAGAAAATCCACATCAAGAAGCAAGTCTTTATATTTCTCCTGTAGAAAATGGACTTTCTATTGCAGAAAGTGAAGTTTTACATGGAAAACAGATGTCTTTTAATAATTATCTTGATGTAGAAGGTGCAGTAAATCTTGTAAAGGAGCTTGACTGTGAAGAAAATGTTTGTGTAATTGTAAAACATAGTAATCCATGTGGAGTTGCAATAAGAAATTCTCAAAAAGAAGCTTATATTGAAGCTTTAAAAAGAGATCCAAAATCTGCTTTTGGTGGAATTGTAGCATTTAATAAACCTTTAAACTTAGAAACAGCAGAAGAAATTTCTAAAATATTTTTAGAAGTTATTATTGCTCCTGATTTTGAAAAAGATGCTTTTATGTTTTTATCTTCTAAAAAGAAGAATTTAAGACTGGTAAAAATTAAAAATTTTGATAAAAAACCTGAAGGATTTGATTATAGAAGAATATCTGGAGGCATTTTAATTCAAGATAGAGATTTAGAGCTTTATAAAGACTTAAAAGTAGTTACTGAAAGAAAACCAACAGAAGAAGAAATGGAAGATTTAATTTTTGCATTTAAAGTTGTAAAACATGTAAAATCAAACTCTGTTGTTATTGTAAAAGATAAAGCATCTATTGGAATTGGTCCAGGTCAAACTTCAAGGGTTGATAGCTTAGAAACTGCTATTAAAAAAGCCAATGAATTTAATTTACCTTTAGAAGATAGTGTTCTTGCATCAGAAGCATTTTTCCCGTTTAGAGATAGTGTAGATGAAGCGGCGAAATATGAAATAAAAGCAATTATCCAGCCCGGTGGCTCAATAAGAGATGAAGAGGTTATTCAAGCTGCAAATGAGCATGGTATAGCTATGATATTTACAGGGATGAGACATTTTAAACATTAGTTTTTCTAAACTCTTCAGGATTTACTCCATATTTTTTTAAAAGTTTTTGCAAGGATTGCCTTTCTATATTGGCCATCCTTGCTGCTTTTGATATATTACCTTTTGTAATAGATAATAAAACTTTAAGATATGTTGTCATAAAACTTTTCTGATATTTTTCTTTTGCTTTATTATAATCAAAGATAAAATCTGTCTTTTCTGTGTTTTTAATTTCTTCAGGTAAATCTTTAACATCTATATAATCTTCTGCAAAGACACAAGCCTGATTTATAATGTTTGCTAACTGTCTAACATTACCTTCCCATTCATAATTTAATAAAATTTCTAAAGCTTCCGGTGTGATTCCTTTAATATTTTTGTTAAGTTTTTCATTAAATTTATTAATAAAATGAAATACAAGAATAGGAATATCTTCTTTTCTTTCTCTTAAAGGTGGAAGATGTACATGGAATGATGTAAGTCTATGGTAAAGATCTTCTCTAAATTTTCCTTCTTTTACAAGCTTGGTTAAATTCTTATTTGTTGCAGCTATAATCCTTACATCTACTTTTTTAGATTCTGTATCTCCTATTTTTCTTACTTCTTTATCTTGTAAAAATCTTAAAAGTTTTGCTTGTATACTAGTTGGAATTTCTCCTATCTCATCTAAAAAAACAGTTCCTCCTTCTGCCTGTTCAAATAACCCTTTCCTATCAGTATCAGCTCCTGTAAATGCTCCTTTTTTATATCCAAAAAATTCTGCTTCCATTATATCTGGAGAAATATTTGCACAGTTTATAGGTAAAAACTTTTTATCTTTCCTTAGACTTAAATCATGGATAGCTTTAGCAAAAAGTTCTTTACCTGTTCCACTTTCTCCTGTTATTAAAATAGTAAAATCTGTTGGGGCTACTTTTTTTACATAATTGATAATATCAAGCATCTGTTTATTTTGAGTAATAATATAATCTAAATTTGTTTTATTTTTAATTTTATTAAGCTCTTCTTCTAATTTCATTTTTTCTTGTAATATTTTAGATTTTTCCACTGCTTCTTCTATAATTTTCCATACTTTTGGATCATTAAAATCTATTGGTTTTGTAAGGTAATGGAAAGCTCCCTTTTTCATACATTCTACTGCATTATTTATAGTTCCATAAGCAGTCATAATTACAAAGCTTGTAAATTTATTAAATTTTCTAAGTTCTTCTAAAAACTGTTCTCCTGTCATTTCTGGCATTTTCATATCAGACAACACAAGTTCATAAATATTTTCTTCTAAAATCTTTAAACCTTCTTTGGCAGAGGTTGTAGTATCTACTTTATATCCTTCATCTTCTAAAATCTCTTTAAAAAGGATTAATATATCTTCTTCATCATCTACTATAAGAATTTTTCCTCTATATTTCATATTAGTCCTCTATTGGTAGTTTTATTATAAATTCTGTACCTTCTCCTTCTTTACTTTCAACAAAAATTTGTCCACCATGATCAGTAATAATTCTTTTTACAACTGAAAGCCCAAGCCCAGTACCTTCTACTTTTGTAGAGAAAAATGGTTCAAAAACATCTTCTAATATACTTTCAGGTATACCTATACCATTATCTTTTATTTTTACAATCGCATATCTATCATTTTCTCTATCAAGATTTATTTCTATTATACCTTCTTCTAACTCATCCTTAGATTTATCTTGTATAGCTTCTATAGAATTCATTATAAGGTTTACGAAAACTTGCTGTAAGGAATTTTTATCTCCATAAACATATACATTCTTTCTGATATTTTTTTTGATTTTTATATTTTTACCTTTAATAGAATGGTTTATAAATTCTAATGTTTGATTTAAAATATCTTTCAGATTGATTTTCTCTAATTTATAGTAAGAAGGTTTTGAATAATTTAAAACCCTATCTATAATATTTTTTGCTCTATCTGAATGAAATTCCACTTTTTCTGAAAGCTCAATAATCTTTTCATTCCCTAATTTTTCTCCATTTTTCTTAATTCTATATGCAGATGCAGATATAGCAGTAAGAGGATTTTTTATTTCATGTGCTAAAACAGCTGCCATTTTTCCAATTACTGCAAGTTTTTCTGTTTCTACAAGTTGTGCTTCTAATTTTTCTTTCTCTGTAATATCTTCTATTATAAGTATTATTTTTGATTTCTCAGGAAGTTCTATATGAAGAGGTAAAGCTTTTATCCTATATATAAATCCTTTTTTATTTATAGAAGATAAAACAGTTTCAAAAGGTTTTGCTTGAGAAATTACATTTTTTAAATCTTTTTCTAAATATTTTAAAGTTGGAATTATATCAATTGCATTATTTTTATCTTCATTAACAGCCATATTCCTAAAAGCTTTATTTGCCATCTGTATATTCAAATCTTCATCTAAGACAGCTATTCCTATATCTAAGGATTCAAAAGTTTTATAAGTAAGTTCTTCTAAGTTAATTAAATCTTCAAAATGAATAATATTTGCAACTGCTATTGCTACTGAGTTTGCATATGTTGATAAATATTCTGTTTCTTTTGGAAGTATACCTTCTTTTTTATAAACAGCTAAAAATCCTAAAATCTCATCTCCAACTTTAAATGGAAGTAAAATATATTTTTCTTCTTCATTAATTATTAATTTTTTTAAATTTGATATATCTTTAATTTCTTGAAACTGTTTAAAATTTGGGAAAAATCCCCCTTTTTTAAAAATATCTTTTTTTAATATAGAAATTACAATTCCAGTATATCCAAGACTTAATAATCCTTCCACTGCCCTTTCAGCCATAGCATTTAAATCTGTTGTAGATACTGTATAATTACTTAGCTTGAAAATTTCTTTCAATTTTTTAGAGGTAATTGATATATCTTCATCAATCTGAAATATTTTTTTCTGAACTTCTGTATTTATAGCTCTATCAAGCAATTTTTTATATTCTAAATTTTCCTTTTCAAGCTCTTTTTTATATGTGAAAATATAATCAGTAATAAGATATATTGCATAAATAGAAGAAAAAACTAAAAATAAAGATAAATCAATATAATATGAGATTATCAAGATAATATTAATTAGATTAAAACTTAAAAAATCAGTAATGTTTTTATACCTTTTAAGAAATAAAGTTAAAATAGCTAAAGGTATCAATATCTCAAGATTTATCTCTTTATGTTCAAAATAAGTTAATATTCCTAAGGAAACAAACCAAAATATAGCAATAAGTTTATATTTAAAATCTAAATTTTTATTTAATTCTAAAAATAGAAATAAAAAATAAGATATTAAAACAAATTTTAAAATAGCTACTTGATTATCTATAAATAAAAACAAAGACAATAAATAAATAAGAAATATTAAAATAATCCTTGGATTAGGTTTTATATTTAAATACCTTAAAACTAAAAATAAACTAATCCATGGAAATAAACCAATAAAAACAGAAATCATTCAACAACCTCTTTAATATTTAAAGAGTAACCATCTTTTAATTTTTTTAGCTCTCCTATTGCTATAACTCTTTTACCATCTAATATTTCTACTTCTAATTTATTATCTTCTGAAAGAATAAATTCTGTTCCAGAACCGATTTTATTTAACTCTTCTAATGAAACTCTTTTTTTTAAAGCTCTTATAATTAATTTATCTGGATATTGCTTTAATTTTTTTTCTTTCCTTATCTCTTTGTTAAACTTTGCTTTTGTTTCTATTATAATAGCATTATCTATATTATCTATATCTATAGAATATCCACTTAAAACATTAATTTGTTCCACAATATCATTACTTTCTACTTCTTCATTAAAAAGCTTTTTAAAAAGATTTTCTCCCCATTTTGAACCTTTTGAAAATATTTGAGAAACAAAAAAATCAGTTCTTATGAAAAGTTTATTATTTTTATTTTTTATAAGATAGTATTCATCATTTAATGATAAATTTTCAACTTCTTTTATTTTTTCTATATTAAATTCTTTTTTTAGTTTCTCTTCAAAATCCATAGTTATTTTATTTGTATATTAAATTTCATATCTGATAATTTTATATTATTTTGGGTTAAATCTATATTTATTGGCTGAGAAATAATTTCCAAATCAAATCTTAATAAACTTTTTAGCTTATTTATTTTAATTATTTCTTGAGAAGTTGGTTTTGAATAAATCCATTTACCAAGAACTTCACTTTCTAGAAAATTTTTTTCTAAATATATACTTATATATGAACTTTTATCTTCTAAAAAACATTCATATTTAAATTCAATTACTTCTTGATCAAAAAAATGAGTATATGGATTTGAAAGCTTTTCTGAATTTAGATTTATCTCTTTTAAAAGATTATCTGCTAAGTTTTCTATTATATTTTGAACTATTCTTAGAGGATAGTTTTTTTCAAGTTGAATACTTTTTGAATAATTTTCAATATTTTTAATAAATTGTTCATCAATATCAAAAAATACTCTATACTTTTTCTCAAAATCTATTCCTAAAAAAGCTTTTTTAACGTTGTTGTCATAATTACTTATAGTAAAGTCTTTAATAATAATAGGAATAGAGCTCATATCTGCTAAAGTACTATTAAATATGCTTTTAAGTTTATATCCATAAAATTTATATAAACCTTTTATATCTTTCTTTTTAAGATCTGTTGATTTTAGATTTATATTCTTATTATCAAAGATTTCTTCAAAAAGAGCATTTAGCTCTTCCTTAGGGACTTTATTTATCATAGTATATCCCAACCAAATTTAAGTGAAAAATCTCAATTATAATTATATGTATAATATAAAAATTTTGCAAAGGATAATGGAAGATATAATCTATTCGTCTGAAAATGGTTTTTTTGATAAAAAAGGTTTTTACTTTTTTGATAAACCTATATTTACTATTCAATATAAAAATAATATTTTACAGATAAATAATAAAAAGTTAAAAACTAAAAATCCTATACCAATAATTGAAAAATTAATAAAAGGTTATTTTTCTGTTGGTTTTATATCTTATGATTTTAAAGAATATATTTATGAAAACTTAAAAAAAATAAATAAAGATAAAATAGATTTACCTTTAATATATTTAAAAGTTTATAAAAATTTTAAATACCAAAAAGATTTTTATCAAAAAAAAGCCAATAATCAAATATTTTCAGTAAAATATCCTGATAAAGGTAGATTTATTGAAGCAGTTAAAAAAGCAAAAAAATATATAGAAGAAGGAGATATATATCAGATAAATCTTTCCCATAGAATAGAGATTGACGGATTTTTTAATGTAAAAATTATATTTTATAATCTAACAAAATATCAACCGACACCTTATCTTATGCTTATAAGAGATAAAAATTTTTCTATTATATCTGCAAGTATGGAACTATTTTTAGAAAAAAAAGGTGATATTTTAAAAACAAAGCCAATAAAAGGAACAAGACCAAGAGGTAAAACTAAAGAAGAAGATGAAAAGTTAAAAAAAGAACTTTATTTAAGTGAGAAAGAAAGAGCCGAAAATTTAATGATTACTGATTTAATGAGAAATGATCTTGGAATTATTTCTGAAAAAGTATTAGTTGAAAAATTATTTGAGGTTGAAGAGTATAAATCTCTTTTCCAGATGAGTTCTACCATTAAGTCAAAATTAAAAAAAGATATAACATTAAAAGACATTATATATGCTACTTTCCCACCAGGATCTGTAACAGGAGCACCAAAAAAAAGAGCTATGGAAATAATAGATCAGCTTGAAGATTTTAAAAGGCATATCTATTGTGGAAGCTTATTTTTAATTAAACCTAATATGGATTTTATAATGAGTGTTGCAATAAGACAATCTATTTTTCAAAAGAAAAAATGTTGTATTTATGTAGGAGCAGGGATTGTTGCAGATAGTATTCCTGAAAAAGAGTATGAAGAAACTATTTTAAAAGCAAAAGCAAATATAAAGAGTATTTAAACAAAAATATATTTAATTATAAAAAACATATTGACAATGAAAAATTTTTATTGTAATTTCATTATTAAGAAATTAAATAGTAAGTATTTACTAAATATATGAATATAAAAATAATAATATATTTTAAAATTCGTAGGAGGTGTAGCTATGGTAAAAATCGGCTGCAGGTTTTATCTGCAGGGGTTTTATCAACTGCAGTTTTAGCTTTTGGTGCCTATGCTCAAAAGCAATATGATCCAATCCACCTTTTGGATTAAATCTATTAAAACCAACAGAAGTTAAAGTCGGAGGATTCTTCAGTAAAAAAACTATAAAAGCTTATCAGCCAAAGAATCCTTACAATATCTTCATTAACTATGAACTTGGAATGCACTGTGTAGGGTTTGATATTTCTTACTGTTGTGTAATTCCACCATATAACTCAATACAAGCTCAAGTAGTAAAATCCGGAGAAAATGGAAAACTTCCAAAACTTCTAACACCAGAAGATGGAGTAAAACTTTATTACTATGTAAAAGATAATAGCTATTCTGAAGGAAATAAAATGAGATACTGGTCTGTTCCGAAGGATACAAATGGCGACGGTGATATGTCTGATCCTGGTGATAACATAGCAAATTATGTATGGACACATCTTTTTATATATCAAGATTTAGAAGGAACTGTACCTAAAAACTGGAAAAAATCACAAAGATTACATGTAGGAAAAGAGATAAATGTACCTATTGATGCTGGTCCTTCAGGTAAGCCTATGGCTGGTGGATATATGGATTATGCAGGAGATAATGGTGGAAATATTGTATTTACAGAACCAATGAAAGCAGTTCAAGGACTTGTACCTCATGTTCCATTAAAACTTACTGCTTCTAATATATGGGATGCTTTAGGTCTTCCTTTAACTGCATTTAATGATAGTAGAAGAAAAGGAACTATAAGAAGCATTACATCAAAAGATTTTCAACCTTATCAATACTCAATGGTACAGCTCCATGATAAAAACGGAAAACCAATTACTGTAAATGGAAAGATAGTAGAATTTTTTGGAACAAACCCTGTTGATATTCCAAACTGTATTGTATGTCACTCAGGAAATGGAAAAGCAGCAAAACTTTCAAGACAAGAAGGATTAACAGCTGTTGATAAAGAATATAACTACTGGAAGAAAAACTATCCTGACATATCTGAATATATGGCAAGACTTTCTGCAGCTTCTATAAATATACTTGAACTTCATGATAAAAGACATGGTACTCACTTTTTAAAAAGAATACAATCCAAATGCTTCTTCTAACAGACTTGGATCAGTAGGACCTGTTAACTGTGCAGACTGTCATGGTGATAATATTTCTGGAAACCTTCAAGAACCAAGACCAAATGTTTCAGGATATAAGGCAGTAAAAGCTAAAACATTAACAGAAGCTATCCATGCTGCCCATGCTTTATTCCTTGCAGATATGAATGATAAAGCTGGAAGAACTGTAACATGTCAAGCTTGCCATCCAACTCATTGGCAAAATCCTGATATGAATGATTTTAATACTAATCCATTCCAGATTACAGACTTTAATGGAAATAATAAATTTGCAGATTCAGATCAAAGAATAGCAGGTGGTGGTTGTTATTTAAGAAGAGATGCACATACAAATCCAGATGTAAAACCTCCATTCTTCTTAAATGAAATTGGTAAATGGTACTTAAGAAATGTAAGTATGAGAAATGAAGATGATGAACCTATTTCAGAAATTAGAGGATTAACATGTACAAACTGTCATAACCAATTAACTCAAGAACTTTATAAATATGATGATTTAGAAGATGCAGTATTACAAAAAGGTAAAACTTTAAGAAATAAATCTATTGAAGAAATAGTAAAAGTTATTGCTAATGGAGATATGAAAAAATTCCAACAAATGGCTGATCCAAGATATAAAGGTGGCGCAAATCCTGTATTTGAATTTTACAATAATCATAAAGGTGCTACTCTTGTGAAACTTGCTGATAAAAATGGTAAAAAAGTACTTCTTCCTTGGAATGCTAAAGAAGGACAACCTGTTCCTTATGATGCAGCATCTGCTGGTAAAGACTGGTGGCTTGCAGCTGCAGAACCTCATTGTTCAAACTGTCATATAGCACCATTTGTTGAAAGTGAAGGTGGAAAATACTTCCCAATAGATCAGAAAAATAAATACTCTCTTTATAGATACTCTAAGGCTCATGGAAGTATAGCTTGTCAATCATGTCATGAATCTATCCATGGATTATATCCTGTTAGATATGAAGGAGATGAAAGAACAGTTGATTTAACAACTCATCAACAAGCTTTACAATTCTCTCCAGATGGTAGTTACGCAGGACCTGTAACTTGTGCAGCTTGTCATACAGTTAATAAAAAAGGTGTACCTGTACAGCTTGAAGGAACAAAATATGCTAATGACTACTGGGCTTCTGTAGTTCTAATTCACTTCATGAGAGAAGGAGACCAAAAACTTTCTGTAAAAGAGCTTGTTAAAAAATATCCATATGAAAAAGCTAAAGAAATAGTATTAAAAGGTTGGAAATAATTATTAGAACCTACCTTCTATCTTTGCCCTCCCTTGGGGGAGGGTTTTTTTATTTTTTAAACATTAAAACTATTTATTATCATCTTCTACAGCCTTTATTAACTTTTCAGAAATATCAGGAATAGCTGCTCTAACTCTTATCCAAGCAGGAAGATTTGGTTCTCCTATAGGATCTTGAGAAAATTCATCTTTTGCTATCTTTAAAGCTTGAACAAATTTTTCTACTGCTGTAATTTCACTATGTCTATCATATTCTAAGCCATTTATTAAAGATAAAGCATTATATTTTTCTATGGATTTTGTTGCTTCTAATAAATATGTTGTTAATAAGCTTCTAAAAAATGAATCAGAAAGTTCAACTCCATCTTGAGATAAAACTCTAAATAGTGTTTTTGCTATATCTGTTGCCATTTTTATAAGTCCTTCTTCTGCTGAAGAACCTACTTCTTTATGTTTATGCTCAAAATTTTCCATTAGCTCTACTTGGCATATTCTATTTACAGAAGTATTTTGATAAACTTCAGAAAGCATAGATACTTCTAATCCCCAACTTGGTGATATTCTTAAACCTCTTGCCAAACTTCTTATAAAGGCAAACTCACCAGATAAAGCATATCTAAAACTATCTAAATATTCTAAAAATCTATTGCATCCTAAAAATTTTTTTAAAGCTCTTATTAATGGTGTATAGTAAAGTCTAGTTACCCTTCCATAAAGTTTATCTTTAAATCTTGGATAATAGCCTTTACTAAATTCAAAATCTAATGCAGGATGAACAATAGGATAAAAAAGCCTTGCAGGAAGTTCTCTTGAGTAATTTACAATATCACAATCATGGAGAGCTATAGCGTATGCATTTATATCAGAAAGTATATAACCAAGTGTCATCCATACTGAACGCCCTTTTCCACGAAGACCTATTTTAAACTTTTTTTCTTCTATCTCTTTATAGATTTTTTGCATGTTTGGACCGTCATGCCATACTATTTTTACATCAGTTGGAATTTCAGACATTATTTCTTTTACTTTTTTAAACTGTTTTTCATCAGCTTTATCTAAGGATAATACTATTCTGTATAGATATTTAATCTTTTTTAGTTCTTCTACTATTTTAGGCATTGCTGGTCCTTCAAACTCTGAATAAAGGGCTGGAAGCAATAAAACCATGTTTCTTCTTTTTGCAAAACCCTCAAGCTCTTTCTCTAACTCTTCTAAATTTCTAGATCTTAATCTTTGTAAAGTTGTTATAAGTCCATTTTGAAAAAAGTCAGACATAATTACCCCCAGATTTTTATTAAATAATCTTTCATATCTTCAAACATTTTTGCTTGACAATCATAATAATTTTCAGCTTCTTCAACATTCTTATCTTTTAATTCATTAACAATAGATGCAACCCGAGCTTGATATAAAGGGATCATTGTATTTAAAACTTTAAATTCCTGTCTTGGTGTTAAATGAAAATAATTTGCGTATCTATAAACGGTTCTTACCCAGGTTTCTATAGGCATAATAAAGTCTTCTACTTTTTCAACCATAAAAAGTTTTTCTATTATTTTAAAATCTTGTTCTTCTAAGATATTTTTCCATATGGGTGCAAAGTTGTTATATCCAATTTTAAAATACTCTATTAATCCATTGATATCTATTTCAAAAGGCTTAGGATCTATTCCTATAGGTTCTCCTAATATTTCCACATCTTCAGAGCCTTTTACTTTTTTCCAGAAACTTTCATAAGATTCTTGTTCCATTAGATTAAAAATAGTACCTACTACTTCTCTATACATATCACTTAAATCTGAAGATGGATTTTTTTCATTATGTATTTTTGCACCAAGTCTTGCTTGACACAACTTATAACCATCTACTATAGCTGTTGTTGTCATAAATATATCAATTCCAAATTTGGCGATTTCTGTTTCCCAAACTTCCTTATCAAGAAAATCTTTTACAAGCTTATATGAAAATGCAAAATCTCCACCTATTGGTTGTCTAATCTTTTTACCATATAAAGCTCTTGTTAGGTTATAAGCAATAGTATTAGTAATAGTTCCATCATATTTCCATCTTTTGTAATATGGTGCAACAAAATCATATCCTTTTAATATAGGTTGTGCTAAATTGTTTACCCATTCTGGTGTAATAGATCTTAAATCTGCATCAAAAGTTATAACAACTTTAGCTTTTAAAAATTCAGATGCTTCAAAGACTGCTCTTAAAGCTGAACCTTTTCCTGGAATACCTCTATAAATACCCACAATTTTAGTAATATTATATTTTGATATATCTACAGACTCTGCAACCTCTCTTGTATCATCTGTAGAACCACCATCTGAAACAAAAATAAGGGATTTTTTATCTGGAAAATATCTATCTAAACCTTTTGCCGCTTGTTCTATAACATATCCTATTGTATTTTGACTAAAATAAGAAGGAATTCCTATAACTATATCTGCATAACCTAAATTTTCTATCTGTTTTCTTGTTTTTTCTCTTAAAGCAGTAGAAAATCTTATTGTAGATTTAATCATTCTTTTACCCCACTATTAATATTTGTATATCCATAACATTTGTTCCTGTCTTTCCTGTAAAAATTAAACTATTTAGTTTTTTAAAAAAGTTATAAGAATCATTGTTTTTAAGATACTCATCAATATTTAATCCAAGTTCGTTTGCTTTTAAATAATCATTTTTATCTATTACTGCTCCATCTGCATCAGAGTTTCCATCTATTCCATCTGTTCCTGCTGCTAAAAAAACTACCTTTTCTAAATTTTTAAACTCTTTAAGAGCAGATAATGCCATTTCCTGACATCTTCCACCTTTTCCATTTCCTAAAACATTAACAGTTGTTTCTCCTCCAAATAACAAGCAGACTGGTTTTTTAAATGGATTTTCTGATTTTTCTATTTCCTTTGCAATAGACATAATAACCTTTGCTACTTCTTTTGCTTCTCCATGTAGTGAGCTTGTCATTATATATGTTTTATAACCAATTTCTGTTGCTTTTTCTTTTGCTTTATTTAACATATATGAATTATTTCCAATAATGTAATGTTTTATATTTTCTGGTGGATTTTTTGGTGTTTCCTCTATTTCTCCTTTTAAACCTTTTTCTATTACAGTTTTTACACTTTCTGGGATTTCTTCCCAGATATTGTATTTTTTTAAAACATTATAAGCATCTTTATAAGTAGTTTTATCCATATACAAAGGTGCAGAGCCTATAGTTTCAAGGTTATCACCTATTACATCAGAAATTACTAATACTACTCCTTTTGCTTTTGTTAATTTTGCAAGTCTTCCACCTTTTACCTTAGATATATGTTTTCTTACTGTATTTATATCATCAATAGGAACAGACTTTTTTAAAAGTAAATTAGTAGTTATTTTTAAATCTTCTAATGTTATAGGCTCTATAGGAAGTTCTAAAAGAGCAGAGCTTCCTCCAGATAGAAGATATATAAAAAAGTCATTTTCTTTTAAAGATTTTATTTTTTCTATCAATGATTTTGTAGCATCAATTGTTTTTTCTGTAGGTAATGGATGAGAACCCTCTAAAACCTTTACCTTTTTTAATTTTTCTGTATAGTTTGATATTACTAATCCATCTTCAATATAATCTAAGAAGTATTTTTCAAAGGCTTTTGCCATACTGACAGAAGCTTTTCCACTTCCTAAAATATAGAATTTATCTTTTAATGGATATATATCTTTTTCAATGTAAAGGTTGTTATTTTCAATTTTTATTTTATCTTTTATAAGATTTTCCGGAAGAACAGATTTTAAAGCAAAATCAAATATCTGTAATGCTTCTTCTTTTAAAGGCATTAAATCCCCTTTTTGTTTTAAATATAAATAGTTTTCTATCTGTTTTCAAGGTATTTTTCTAATAAAGGCATTACAACCTCATTCCATCCTTTACTACCTTCATAAGTTGATTTTATTAAATTTGGTAGATTTATATCTATATAGCTACCATCATGTTTCTTTATTAATATAGGTATATCAACTTTTTCAAGTAAAGGTATATCATTTTTACTATCTCCAAGGCCTATTGTTTTTATTTTTGTTTTTAGATTTTCTTCAAATATCTTTTTTGTAATTTCTACTGCTTTTCCTTTATCCTGATTTTGGCTAATAAAATGGTAAAATCTTCCACCTTCTATTATTTTAAATCCATGTTTTGCCACTTCCTTTTTTAAGTCTTCTATTTTTTCTGGGCAATCAGTAATAAAAGGCTCTGTGAACTCTCTTTGTTTTGAAAGTTTTACTCTTTCTAAAGGTAAGTTTGTAAGCTTAACTATTTCTTCTGCAGTTAAATCTCCAAAACCTTTAAGACAGTAATCTTTTTTATAGATATTAAAAATTTCTCTTACTTTTTCATATCTTTCTCCTAAGATTATTACTTGGTAATCATCAATAGAAACAGTATTTGGAATTTTAAAACCTTTATAACCTTTTTTGAAAAATATAGCGGCTCCATTTTCTACTATAAATGGATCATTAATGCCAATATTCTTCTGTAAAATTTCTACTTCTTTTCTTGTTTTACTTGTTGTAAGTATAAGAGGAATATTATTTTGTTTTATTTTTTCTAAAGCAGGTTTAGCATCTTCAAAAGAGTAATCTCCATAATTTAATAAAGTTCCATCTAAATCTGTAAAAATTAGCAGATTCATTCAAATAATCCCTCTTTTCTTAATTGCCATTTTTTTATAATTGCATATATAGAAGGAATTATCAATAGAGTAAGAACTGTTGCAGAAATTATTCCCCCTATCATTGGTGCAGCTATTCTTTGCATAACCTCAGAACCTACACCTGAGATATATAATAAAGGTAATAATCCTGCAATAATAGTAGAAACTGTCATAATTACAGGTCTTACCCTTAAAACTGCCCCTTCATATATAGCTTCATTAAATAATTTATTGTTTAGCTTTTTATTTTCTTTTATATATTTTTTTACAGACTCTTCAACATAAACAACCATAACAATTGCAGTTTCTGCTGCAACTCCTAATAATGCAAGGAATCCAACAACTACTGCAATACTTAGATTAAAATGTAGATAATCTAAAAACCACAAACCTCCAATCATTGAAAAAGGTAAAGAAAGCATTACAATAAGTGTATTCTTTATATCTTTAAATGTCATATAAACAAGTAAGAATATTATTAATATTGCCAAAGGAACTATAAATTTAAGTCTTTCTTTTGCATGTTCTAAGTATTTACTCTGTCCTGCCCATTCTATAAAATATCCTGAAGGTAAGTTTATATTTTTTAAAATTTTATTTGCTTTTTTTACATAATCTTCAGTTGTTATATTTGGCTGTGGTGTAATATAAACATATACTACCTTCATTCCTTTTTCTGATTTTATAACGGAAGGTGCTTCTGTATAATAAACATCTGCTACATCTTTAACTAAAACGCCTCTATTATACTTTGTAGGTATTACTAAATTTTTTATAGCTTCAATATTTGTTCTATAATCATAAGGAAATCTTATAAGCATTGGATATCTTTCTAATCCTTTGTATAGAGTAGATATAGGCATACCACCTATTGCAGTTTGTATTACTGTTTCTATATCATCTGTAGTAAGTCCATACCTTGCAAGTTTTTCTTTTTTTATATCTATATTTAGATAATACCCTTGTGCTACTCTATCAGCAAAAACAGATAAACTTTCTGGCATTTTTTGAAGTTCTTTTTCTATTTTAGTAGCTATATTTTGTAGTTTGTTTAAATCATCTCCATATAGCTTTATACCTATTGGTGTTCTTATTCCTGTTAAAAGCATATCAATTCTTCCTTTTATTGGATAAGTCCAACTATTAGTAAGCCCTGGTACTTTTAATTTTTCTTCCATTTCTTGCATAAGAGATTGATAAGTTTCTCCTTCTCTCCAGTACTCTTTTGGTTTGAATGTGATAATTGTTTCTATCATAGATAAAGGTGCAGGATCTGTTGCTGTATCTGCTCTACCTGCTTTTCCAAAAACAGTATCAACTTCAGGAAATGATGCAATTATTTTATCTGTAAGTTGAGTAAGATTTTTAGCTTCATCTGCAGAAATACCAAAAGGTGTAACAGGCATATACATAAATGTTTGTTCATTTATAGTAGGCATAAATTCCCAAGATAACTTTTTATAAAGAGGATATATATATCCAATAGCTATAATAGTAAAAACTACAATCAAATATCTAAGTTTTAGCACTATTTTTATTATTGGTGTATATATTTTCAATAAAAGCCAGTTAATAGGATTTTTATGTTCTGGAATAATATGACCTCTAATAAACCATACCATTAATATTGGCACAACTGTTATTGCTAAGAATGATGCAGCAAGCATTGCAAATGTTTTAGTATAAGCAAGAGGTTTAAATAATAGTCCTTCTTGTCCAGTTAAAGCAAAAATAGGTAAAAATGAAACTACTATTATTAATAATGCAAAAAATATAGGTTTTCCAACCTGTTGTGCTGCTAAGATTATAGCTTCTACTCTATCTTTTTCTGTAATTTTTCCTTTTTCTTCTTTTATCTTTTCTATATGCTTATGAGCATTTTCAACCATAACAATGGCACCATCTACCATAGCCCCAATTGCAATAGCAATACCACCAAGGGACATAATATTAGAAGTGATACCAAGCATTTTCATAAATAAAAATGATATTAAAATTCCAAGAGGAAGAGTTAAAATTATCACTAAGGAACTTCTAAAATGAAATAAAAATATGCCTACCACTAAAATTACTATTAAACTTTCTTCAAAAAGGGCTCTTTTTAATGTTGCTATAGCTTTTTCTATGAGCTGTGATCTATCATAAGTTGTAATTACTTTTATATCCATAGGTAAAGATTTTTTTATCTCTTCTATTTTTTCTTTTACTCTTTGAATAACTTTATATGCATTTTCTCCAAATCTCATTATTACTATTCCACCAACAACTTCTCCAAGTCCATTTAAATCGGCGAGACCTCTTCTTCCCATAGGTACAAGCTCAACATCTGCTATATCTTTAATTCTTATAGGAATAGCATTTTTATCTATTTTTATTGTTATATTCTTAATATCATCAAGTTTTTTTATATATCCAAGACCTTGAATAATAAACTCAAAACCATTTTTTTCTATTATTCTTCCACCAGTGTCATTATTATTTTCTCTTAAAGCTTTTAGTATATCTTTAATGGTTATATTGTATATTCTTAGCTTTTGAGGATGGATAGTTATTTGATAACCTTTAACAAATCCTCCAATAGATGCAACCTCTGATACTCCATCAACTCCAAGAATGGCATATCTTAAATACCAGTCTTGTAATGTTCTTAACTGCCATAAATTTCTTTTGTCTGAATAAAGAGCATATTCATAAACCCATCCAACTCCTGTAGCATCTGGACCAAGAGTAACCTGAGCAGTTTTAGGAAGTTTATCTTTTATCTGAGATAGATACTCTAAAACTCTACTTCTTGCCCAGTATATATCTGTCCCTTCTTTGAATATTACATAAACTGCAGATGTTTCAAAAGAAGAAATTCCTCTAACTGTTTCTACCTTAGGGACAGAAAGAAGGGTTGAAACTATAGGATATGTTATCTGATCTTCAACAACAGATGGTGATTGGCCAGACCATTTTGTAAATACTATTACTTGAGGCGGTGATAAATCTGGAATAGCATCTAATGGTGTTTCTTTTAAAGCCCATATAGATGCTCCAAAAATCATTACTAAAACAGATAAAACTATAAACTTATTTTTAACTGACCAATATATTATTTTTTCTATCATTTTTTCTTACCTATAGATGCTTTTTCATTAAGCTTTCTATATTCACCTTTTAATTGAGCATCTGCATCAAGAAGGAATAAAGCTGAATTTGCAACAACCATACCTTCTTTAACACCACTTAGAATTTCATAATATCCATCTACATATCTTCCAAGTTTTACATATAAAGGTTTGAAAATACCTTTTTCTTTTTGATAGAAAACAATTTGCCTTTTACCTGTGTTTATAACTGCTGTTTCAGGTAAAACAAGAGCCTCTCCTATAGGTATTTTTATAGTCACTTTTGAATACATACCAGGTACTAACTTATAATCCTTATTTTGTATAACAATACGAACATCTTTTGTTCTATTTTTAAAATCCATCATTGGATAAACATAATCTATCTTACCTTTGTAAATTTTATCTGGATATGCATCAAACTTTATATCTACATTCTGACCTTCTTTTACAAAAGGAATATCTTTTTCATAAACCTTTACCATTAACCATAAATCTTTATGTTTTGCTATTCTAAATAAAGGTTTTCCTGCTTTTACTTTAGAACCAAGATATACAAACTTTTCCATAATCCATCCATCATATGGGGAATATAAAGTCATTGTTTTAAAAACTTTCTTTGTTTTTTTAAGATTCTCAATCTGTTTTTCTGTAATATCCCAGTATAAAAGCCTTTTATATGATGCTTCATAAAAATCTTTTGCAGTTTTTTTTAGAACTTCATCATCTGTATTTTTCATTTTTTGATAATATTCATAAGCTCTTAAGAACTCTTCTTGTGCAGATACAAGCTGTGGACTATATATTTTTACAAGAGGTTGTCCTTTTTTTACATATTCCCCTGTAAAATCTGCATAAAGCTCTTCAACATATCCATCTATTTTAAAAGTAATATCTTTTATATCTGATTCTGGATGGGTAAGGTCTGCATAAGTTTCTATCTTTTTAACTAGCTTTTTCCTTTGAACTTTTGTTGTATCTATATTAAATAGCTGTTCTACAGTTAAATTTCCTACTGGATATGCAGTTGGTTTTGGAAGAGAGGCTGACTGAATAGTTTTATCTTCTTTATAGATTAAATCCTCAATATTTATTTTGTCATATATCTTAAAAATAAATCCTGCAATAATTCCTGTAATAAAGCAAGCTATACCTATAATAAATATTAAAAACTTATTTTTTAGTTTTTTCATTTTATCTCTCCAGTCAGTTTTTCTATATTTTTGTAAGAGATATTAAAGTTTGCAGTTATCTCAATTAATTTCATTTTTACATTAAGAATTTGATTTAAAGCTTTTATTACATCAAATATATTTTTTGTTCCTACTTTATACTCATCTATTACACTTTCATAAACTGATTTTGTTTGAGTAAGTAAATAATCTTTAAAAATTTTGTAGCTTTCATAAAAAGAGTTTGCATTGTAAAAACTTTCTTCTATTTGAGATTTTATTTTATTTTCTAAATCTTTATACATATCTTTTTCTTTATTTAAAAGCAAAGAAGTCTCTATCACTTTTTTATCTTGTCTATACTTTTTCCAAACAGGAAGGTTAAAACTTACTCCAAAAGAGATATAATCTCTAAAGTGTTCACGATAAGAATAGGTTGTGAAAAATCTAAAATCAGGTTTATAATCAAGTTTTGCCAATTTAAGTTCTTCTTTTTTAGCCTTTATTTTTTGCTTATATGATTTTAGTTTTGGATTTTGCTCTAATGCTAAAGAGATATAATTATTAAGTCCTGTCAGATAATATGGTTTAATTAGATTAATTTTTATATCTTTAATATTAAAATTAGTATAATAATAAAGATTTGAAAGTAAAGATTTTTGTCTTTCTATAAGTCTTACTTCTTTTTCTTTTAACTGAGAATAAAAAACCTGTGCATTAAAAACTTCTGATTGTGAAACTTTACCTACACTGTATAATGTATTTGAAAAATCTATAAGATGTTTTGCTACTTTTTCATACTCTTTTATTATTTTTAGTTTCTCTTTAACTTCCCAGTATCTATAAGATATTCTATAAATATTAAAAATAATATCTTGTTTTAAATCTTGTAGATAATAAAATCTTTCATCATAAAGCTTTTTTATTTTATCTTTTTTTGTTTTAAGTTTTTTTAACCAAGGAATTTTTTGAGAAAAACTAAAATTAACAGTTTGCATAGGTTCTAACGTTCTTGATAATGGTTTATAAAAAATCTGAATATCATTTATAGAAAAGGAAACTACAGGGTCTTCTAAATTTGAAACAAATATTTCTTTAGCTTTATATGATTTTAGTTCTTTTTCTATAGCTTTTAGTTTTGGATTTTCATTTAAAGATTTATTAATAATAGTTTTTATATCTTCTGCAAAAACTATAGATTGTAGTATTAAAATGCAAAAAATAATTTTTTTCATATCATTATCCCACAAAAACAGGTTTTGTAAATTATAGCTATAAACAGGGTTATTAATATAAGCAGAACAATTAAATGTATAACTTTTGGTAATTTTATATTTTCTTCTTCAAATAAATTTTTAATTCTTTCTTCAGTGAAATTATTCATCATAGGCTGACTATATGAAGATAAAGTTTTAAATTTAAGCAAAGTATTTGCTAAAAATTTAGCATCTATAAAATTTAATGCATATCTATCTGCTTTTGTTTCTAAGAAAAGAATATAGCTTTTTTTAATATATTTTTTAATAAAATCTGGAAATAATTTAAATATAAAATTTGCAAATACTAATTTAAAACTATCTTTATTTTCCATATGCCCCTTTTCATGTAAAAATAAAGCTTTTCTTTCTTTTGTATTTAGGTTTTTAAATACTGCTTTGGATAATACAACTTTTCCTAAAAAATTGAAAGCAAGATTATCTTTATAATCTATAACTACTACATTTTTAAAAGACTTAATTTTAAAGCTATTTATAAACTAATTGAGAAGATATATCCGATAAAATTCTTTTATTAAAAAATAAATACCTTTCATTAAATAAATAGATATTAAAAAGAAAAGAAAAACAAAAAAGAAAATATTAATATGATTAATTAAAAAGCTTTCAAAATTCATAACCTTAAAACAGTGATATAAATCTGAAATCCAAAAATTTATGTTATCAATTAAATAAAAGTATAAAGAAAAATATAAAATACCTGTGAAAGCTAAAATTAATGTATATCTATCTTTCATTTTTCTGCTCTATAAACTTTTTTAACTTTTCAATATCTTCTTGAGAAAGATTTTCTATTATTCCTTCAAATGCGGCTATAGCTGCAACAGGATTTTCTTTTGTAAGATTTTTTACAACTTCTTTTGTAATACTTTTTTCAAATTCTTCTTTTGTCATTACAGGAAAATATCTATATCCTTTACCTTCTTTTTCCCTTTTTAAAACACCTTTCTTATATAATCTATCAAGAATTGTCATTATAGTTGTATATGCAAATTTATTTTTTAAAGCTTCTCTAACTTCTGATACTGTTGCATTTTCTTTTTTCCATACTACTTCCATTACTTTTTCTTCAAGTTCTCCAAAAGGGGAAGGTTTATTTCTTTTAAATCTTAAAGCTTTTAAACCTTTTTTTAAAAACTCCATATTTTAATTACCTCTCTATTTTATAAATTAAATCCAAATTTAAACTCCACCTTCTCATTTCCTTTTTCTGCTTTTATAGTGATCTGCCAAGTTCCTCCCATTGAGAGATTAACCTTAGCTTCATAATAAGAACCTTTATCTTCTACAGGATAATCAAAGCTCATTTCTGGCATTCCAGGCATAGGTGGCATATAACCATGAACTGATACATTAGCTCCTGTCATAAGTTTTCCATCAGGTTGATATATTTTTATCTTCCAGATATTTATACCAACATGTGGTGCTTGGTCTGAAAGTTATAACTGCTTTATAACTTCCTGAGGTTAATTCTTTCTTAAAAGCTTCTTTTTTCTGACATGAAAAAGCTAAAATGGATACTATAGATAAAAATATTGATAGAAAAACTATTTTTCTTATTTTTTTTACCTCACTTAGATAATTTTTCTATTATTTTATTTATAATTTCTTGAACTTCCTTGGCTATTTCTTCTATTTTAGGGTTATTAAAAGTTTTAGCAACTGTAAAAATATCTAAAATAGATATTTTTACATTATCTCCTTCTTGAATAACTGTTATCTTACATGGCATAAAATTAGCAATATCTGGATTTTCTTCTATTAATTGCTTTGCATAAGATGGATTACAAATTTCAAAAGCAGTTACTTTTTTCTCAATTGGAAACCCTTTTTCTTCTAAAAGATTATGGAACTCGTAAACCTTTAAAACTCCAAATTTGCTTTCTTTACAAACTTCTTCTACATTAGAAATAATCTCGTCAAAACTTTTGTTTGTATCAAATACTTTTATCATTTCCTTTAACCTCTAAATTTTGTTTATTACTATTTAATATAGTATTTATTTAAAAATTTGTCAATACTTTAAAAAAAGGTGTTCTAAAATTAAGCAATCAAAAATAAAAATAAGGTAGTAATAAGAAAGAAAAAAATAACTAAAAGATACATATTATAAATGGCAAAAACAGCTAAACCCATTTTCTTAGCTATTTCTTGATTTTTTACACTAAAGTGGGATCCTAATTTCTGTTTTATATTACCAAATAAACTCTCTATTAAATATCTATACCTACCAAACTTATTCCAGCCTTCTTTTGATTTTTTCCTTAATGGATGTTTTACATTTATCCTAAATGTTTCTTTTACTCTAATAGCTAATTCTATTCCTGATTTTGCTATATCTTCCATTATTAAATCCTTTGTCTGCTATAAAGGAATGAACTTTAATTAGGGTATATATCATCAAAACTAAATCCTGTTCCATCTGCTATAAGATAAGAAACTTTTTTCTTTATCTTTTTTATTATGATTATTGCTGTTTTATATATTATTTTTTGTAATAAACTTTTTGGCAAAGTCTTTACCCTATAATGATATACAGATAATGGTGGTAATTTCTGTATTATATCTTTTGTTTCTTCTAATACTTCTCTATATGAATATCCTTTTAGAATTTGGTATAGAAATATTGATATAATTAAATAGTCTGGATATTCTTTTGGTCTTCCTTTCCCTTTTTTCTCTTTTTTGCTTTTTTCTCTTAGTATTGATTTAGTTATTTTAATTATTTTTTTGAATTTCAATCTAGTTCTTCTTATTTTTATTCCCTCCTACTTTTAGTTTTTACCTTATTTTACATCTGACTCTATATTTTTAGAACAGCTTTAGTCTAATTTGAGAAACAATTAACTTTGAATAATTGTAGTTTATTGCTTAACAGATAGATTAAATATAGGAAATAATGTTGCAAATATGAAAAATCCAATCATCACTGATAATATTATTAAGGTTATAGGTTCAAGAAGGGTTATAAATCTTGTAATTAATTTTTCTGTTTGTTTTTTGTAAATATCTGCTATCATCTGAAACATATCTTCAAGCTGTCCTGTTTCTTCTCCAACTGAAAGGATTTGGATACTACTTTCTGGTAAAATCTGTTTTTCTTTTAAGCTATCTGCTAATTTTTTCCCTTTTTCTATCTGTGGTATAACTTCTTGAAGTTTTTCTTTTAATACTTGATTTGATATACTTGAGTTTGCTATTTCTAATGCTTTAGTTAATTGTAGTCCACCTTTTAAAAGAATAGCTGTAGTATTTGCCCAAGATGATATTTGAGAATATAAAAGCACTTTATTGAAAAAAGGAATTTTTAGTTTTAATCTATCCCAAAAATCTTTTTTTAGGTATTTTCTGTTTAGGATAAATCCTAAGATTAAAATAACTGGTAAACTTTTAAGAAATAAAGAAAAAATACTAGAAAATATTATTACAATTTTTGTAGATGTTGGAAGTTCTTTACCAAACTGGTTATATATTTTTACAACTGTAGGCACAACTACATTCATTATTATAATTAAAGATAAAAATCCAACTCCAATAACTATTGAAGGATATATTAAAGAGTTAATTATTTGAGATTTGAAGTTATTCTGTTTTTCTAAATACTCAGATGCAGAAATAAATATATCTCCTAATGCACCTGCTTCTTCTCCTGCTTTGATCATTTCTGTTAAAAATTTTGGAAAGATTTCTATTTCTTCAAAAGCTTCTGCTACTGTTTTTCCCTCTGCTATTAAAGATTTTGCTTTTAATAGTTTTTTTTTCAATAATGAGTTTTCTTGCTGATTTGCTACTATCTCTATTGCAGATGTTATATGTATATTTTTTCCAATTAACATACCAAGTTCATAAAGGATAAATACTATCTCATCTGTAGAAAACTGCTTTTTAAAAAAAGTGATATTTAAATCTTTTAAGGATTTTATTTTTTTTGATTTTCCAAGTTCTTCTACTTCTAATAATATTAGATTTTTTTTAGACAGTACATTTTTTAGATGGGATACGGAGTTTGCTTCTATTGTTCCTTTTTCTTCTTTTCCTGTTTTTGATAAAGCTTTATATTTATAAACTGGCATTTTAAGATTTAGCCACCTGAAGTACTTCTTCTACTGTTGTAATTCCATTTATCGCTTTTCTAAGTCCATCTTGAAGAAGGGTTCTCATTTCATTTTTTAAAGCATAATCTCTTATTATTTTACTGTCTGTATTTTTTGATATTAATGATCTTAAATCTTCATCTATTTTTAGTATTTCATATATAGCTATTCTTCCTTTGTATCCTGTATTTAAGCATTTTTCACAACCTTTTCCTTTGTAAAGATTAAAATCTTTATCTATGTTTAAATGTTTTTTTATAAATTCTTTTTCTTCTTCTGAAGGTTTAACCTCTGTTTTACAGTTTTCGCATATTCTTCTTACAAGTCTTTGGGCTATTACTCCTTCAAGGGAAGAGGCAATTAAAAATGGTTCTATACCAATATCTGCAAGTCTTGTAATAGAAGATGGTGCATCATTTGTATGTAAAGTAGATAAAACAAGATGGCCTGTCATTGATGCATGGATAGCCATTTCTGCAGTTTCTAAATCTCTAATCTCACCTACCATAATAATGTCTGGGTCTTGTCTTAAAATACTTCTAAGTCCTGATGCAAATGTTAAACCTATTTTTGGATTTACTTGTATCTGGCTAATTCCATCTATCTGATATTCTACTGGGTCTTCTACTGTGAGTATATTTTTTCTTGGAGTTTTTAGTTTTAATAAAGATGCATATAATGTTGTTGATTTTCCTGAACCTGTTGGTCCTGTAACAAGTATTAAACCATAAGGTTTTGTAATTATACTTTCAAAAAGTTTATAATCATCTTCATATAATCCAAGTTCTTTTAAAGTTAATATTTTATTTGCTTTATCTAAAAGTCTTATTACTACTCTTTCTCCAAATACTGTTGGTAAAGTTGAAACCCTCATATCAACTTCTTTATTTCCTATCTTTATTCTAACTCTACCATCTTGAGGAAGCCTTTTTTCTGCAATATTTAGTTTTGAGATTACCTTTATTCTTGAAACTACTGAAGAATACATAGATGTAGGGATTTTATCTATCTGATGTAAAACTCCATCCATCCTAAATCTGATTAAAACTTCCTCTTTAAAAGGTTCAAAATGTATGTCTGATGCATTTGTTCTAATAGCTTTTATAAATGTAGAGTTTAAAAGCTGTATAACCGGTGTATCTGAACCTTGAAGTATATCTTCTACAGATTCAATATTCTCTTCTGTTTCTTCTTCAAGTTTATGAGATATATTTGATATATATTCTTCAAGTTTTTCTTGAAACTCTTTTTCAGAAATTTTTATAAGCTCTGGAATAGTATTAAGGTAAAACTTAACATCTTCTACTGCAAAAAATGGTGTTTTATCTGTAATATAAAATTTATTTTCCCCTGCAGGCAGAATATAATTATTTTTATAAAAATCTATAGAAAAATTTAGCTTTTCCAAACTAATTATCTCCCAAAATAACTATTATAATCCTCTATAATATCTTTTTTCTTTTTAGTTTCAACTTTTCTTATTTTTTTATTTGTCTTTTTCATTTTATTTAGTTTTTCTAATATCTTTTGATGTTCTTCTGTAATTTTTGCTATATCTTCTGGTGTATTTATTATAAATGGAGTAATAAATACAAATAAGTTTGTTTTGTTAAATTCCTTAGATTTATATTTAAATAAGTTTCCAATAAGTGGAATATCAGAAAGAAGTGGCACTCCTTCCATTGTGTCTATGGTCTTTTTAGAAATAAGTCCACCTAATACTACAGTTTTTCCATTTTCTACAGTAATAGAAGTATCTATCTCTCTTTTAGATGTAATTGGTACAACATAGCTAATTTGTCCAATCTGTGGCTTCTCAAAACCTATAACTTCATTAGTTTCTTGATGCAGTTCCATTACAATATTTTTTCCATTTATATGTGGTGTTACTTCAAGCTTTAATCCAACTTCTTTATAATCATAATTAATTATAGGATTTCCATTAACATCAAATTTTAGACTTGAGGCAAAAGGAGTAACTTGTGAAACATTTATTAAAGCTTTTGAATTATCCATTGTAAGAATTTTTGGAGAAGATACAATATTAAAACCTGTTCCTTTTTCCAGTAAAGACATTAAGAATAATAAATCAGGGAAAAATAAGGTATTCCCTGAAACATTTACAGATCTTCCAGAACTTGTTAAAATTCCTGCGGCAAAATTAGTGCTACCAACAAGATTATAAAAACCTTCTGTTGATATTCCACCTTTAAATGCAGCCCCTCCTGAAGAACCAAAAATTTGCCATCTAACTCCTATTTCTTTTAAAGCTTTTTGAGAAACTTCTGCTATTAATGCAGTGATTAAAACCTGCTTTTTCTGTTTGTCAAGATTTTCTACAAGATTTTTTATAGCCTGAAACTCTGCCTTATTTGCATAAACTATAAGAGTATTTGTAAATTTGTCTGCAATTACTTTTGGTTTATCTTTATTAGAATTAATATTTGGTGGCCTTACTATAACTGTTTTACCTTTTATTTTTTCTGTTTTTGTATTTGCTTGCTGAACTGAAACAAGCTGAATATTTTCTAAAAGTTTATTTAAAATATTTGCAAGTTCTTCTGCTTTAGAGTTTTTAAGCTTTATTGTGTAAAAGGTCCTTTGATTTATGTTTTCTGTAGATAAAGGTTTGTCCACGCTTTTTATAAAATTATCTATCTGATTTATTAGATTTGAAGGTGCTTTAACTGCTATACTGTTTAAAGAATTTAGGTTTATTACTCTATAAAAAACCCCTTTTTTTGTATTATCAGAAAGAATAGCATTTATTGCAGAAGATACTTCTGAAGATTTTGCATATTTAAGATTATATATTTTTATTACTTGATCTCCTGATAAATTATCAACAAAAGATATAAGACTTTTTAAATTTTCTATATTATCTTTTGTATCTGTAATAATTATTATGTTTGCAGGATTATATGAATAAACAACACCTCTTGGTGATTTTAATCCTCTAAGAATATTAGTTAAAGGTATAATATCTGCTTTTTTTAGCTTATACACATAAGTTGCAAGTTCTGCAGATTTAGAAGGTTTTTCTGTAATAGGTGGTGTGTTTTTCCTTGATAATCCTTCAGGGATTATTTCATAATAGCCATTTTTTTCTACTACAACATAACTTCGTGATTTTAAGATGGCAGTATAAATATCCCATGCTTGTTTTATGGTTATTGGTTTATTAAATATTAATGATATTTCTCCTTTTAGATTATCTGGATATATTATATTTTTCCCTGTAAGAGAAGATATAAAATATGTTAAAAGTTTTAAATCAATCTTTTCAAAATTTAGTAAAACTTTATTTTCCTTTTTAAACTCTTTTGAAAGTTTTAAAAGATAATCTAATGATATATTTTCTGCTTTTGCAAAGACTACAAAGAATAAAATAAAAATAATTAAAAACTTACTGAATCTCATATACTATTACCTTCCTTTTCCCTCTTCTTTCTATTTCAAGTTCAACCCTATTTTCGTTTCTTAACATATTATATATTTTAAAAGCTTCCTCTGCAGTTCTTACAGGCATACCATTTATACTTTTTATAAAATCTCCAGTTCTAAGTCCATATTTATACAAAATGCTTCTTGGATTTACATAAGTAAATTTAAATCCAACAGTTTCTCCATTTTTAACTACAGGTATCAGTCTAACATCTTTTAAAAGATTTCCAATATCTGCAGTTTCTTTTTCTACTAAGGATTTACTCAAAGTTATAGTTTGAATTTCTGAATTTTGATTATATGTATTGGAAATTTTTCTTTGTGATAGATTGTTTTTAGATTTAAAACTTAATGTTTTTTTTGATAAATCAAGATTTATTATGTAAGATTTACCATTTTTCTCAAGTTTTACAAAATATTTATCTATTTTTAATACTTTATATACTTTAAAATTTTCTCCTTCTTTTAACAAATATTCAGAGTTTTCTTCTTTAACTAAAGCCAATTTTTTACCTTTAAATATTAAAGTTCCTATTAGTTTAATATTTGGTAAGGTTTCTAAATTTTGTTCAGGGATTGATTTGTTTTCAGTTTTTATAGATGGTTCAATTTCTATTTTTTTAAATAAATATGCAATATTGTTATATGGTTTAAATAGTTCTTTATACTTTGTTTTTTTTATTTGAATTTCTTCAGGTAAACTGAAGTTTTTTATTGCAATATAAGAATTTATACTTATTGCTAATAAAAATGAAAAGGAAACTATTGTAAAAATTATTAATATATTTTTAGTAAAAGCAAAAATATCAAGTCTAAAAAAACCCATTAAGTTTCCTTTAGCTACTATTTATTGAATATAGGTATAAAAAATATTAACATAGTTTATATGAAGAATTTAGAAATTATTTTTAACTCTTTAGAAGAAAGAGAAAAGTATATACTTTTTATTGGTGTTTTATTTGTTATTGCTTTTGTTGGAATATTTTTTATTACAGTTCCGCAAATTAATTATATGAATAAGCTTGAAAAAAAGCTAAATAAAGAGATTGAAAGTTATAATGAACTTTTAAAACTTGCAGGTATTTATGCTTCAAATAAACAGATTAAAATAAAAAAAGGTTTAAATATTGCAAATATTGATAAAATAGCAACAAAAACAGGTATTAAAAATAAAGTACTTAAAATTAAACCTATTACTTATCAAAATAAAGATGCTTATGAGTTAACAATAGAAAAAATAACCCCTGAAGAACTGCAAAATTTTATTAATAACCTGAAAAAAGAAAAAATAGATATATATTTTATTTCTATAGAAAATCCAAGAGACAATAATAAGCTAAATGTTAGGATTACAATAGGATGATTAGGATATTAAGTTTTTTTGTTGTTTTTTTAGTTTCATTTTTTATTTTCTTTATTTATACATTTCCATCAAGAGAAGTATTTGGAAAATATTTATCAAAATATGGCATTAAATATGATTCTATATCAGGCAATTTATTAAAAACTAAAATAAAAGGTTTAACTTATGGTAACTTTGTAAAAATTGATGACATAGCTGTTAGTAATAAGTTTTATAAAATGGAATTTTTAATAAATAAGAAACAAAAATTGTCAGTTTTTCCTTTGGAAAAGAAAGCTAAAATAAAATTTAAAAACTTAGAGATAAATAAATACACAAATAAAATTTCTGGAACATTAAATTTAAAAGGAAAAATATTTATTAAGGATAACTATATTTTATCAAATCTAAATGGTGATAGCTTTTTAAGGACTTTACCAGTTCCTATTGTAAAAGATATAAAGATAAGTTTAAAAACTATGGCAAAAGAAAAAGAAAATAAGATTAAAGCAAAAATATTTAGTTCAAATATTACTGGAGAATTTAATGGAGTAGCCTTAATCCCAATAAATATTCAAAATGCAACCTTAAAAGGTAATTTTGAAGGAAAATTATATGGCTCTAAAATAAAACAGAATATATCCTTAAGATTTAAGGATATTATCAATGGTAATTTAAAGTTGTTTTAACCTTGTTCATAGTATAATAATAAAATTGTAAATTTATAATTAAAAGCTAATTATTAAGATTAAATTTTAGAGAGAGAAATGATGGAAAAAAAAGTTTTGATATATGATACAACTTTAAGAGATGGAACACAGGCTGAAGGCGTTAATGTTTCTGTAGAAGATAAATTAAGAATTACAGAAAAGCTTGATGCTTTTGGAATTCATTATATAGAAGGTGGATGGCCCGGTTCCAATCCGAAAGATGATAAATATTTTGAAGAAGTAAAAAATCTAAAACTTAAAAACTCTAAAATAGCCGCTTTTGGCTCAACAAGAAGAGCATATCTAAAAGTTGAAGAAGATAAACTTATCCAAAATTTAATAAAAGCAGAAACACCTGTTATTACAATTTTTGGTAAAGCTTGGGATTTACATGTTATACAAGCTTTAAAAACAGATTTAGAAAAAAATTTAGAAATGGTTTTTGATACTGTTTCATATCTAAAAAAATACACAAATGAAGTAATATTTATAGGAGAACATTTTTTTGATGGTTATAAATCAAATTCTGAATATGCAGTAAAAGTATTACAATCTGCAAAAGATGCAGGAGCTGATTTTATAGTTTTAGCAGATACAAATGGTGGCACTCTTCCAAATGAGATAGAAAAAATTATTAAAGAAGTTAAAGAAAAAGGAATAAAAGAAAATCTTGGAATTCATGCCCATAATGATAGTGATACTGCAGTATGGAATTCCATTGTAGCAGTTTTAAATGGAGCAGTTATGGTACATGGCACTATAAATGGATTTGGTGAAAGATGTGGTAATGCAAATCTTTGTTCTATAATTCCAAATCTTTCATTAAAGCTTGGATATGAAACTGTTCCAAAAGAAAATATTAGGAAACTTAAAGAAGTATCTAATTTTGTAGCAGACCTTGTAAATCTACCGGTTCCTAAGAATATGCCATATGTTGGAGATAGTGCATTTGCCCATAAAGGTGGAGTCCATGCGTCAGCAGTAATTAAAAATTCTAAACTTTATGAGCATATAAATCCAGAAGAAGTAGGAAATAAAAGAAAAGTTCTTGTTTCAGATTTAGCAGGGAAATCAAATATTATATATAAAGCAAAAGAGTTAAATATTCCTTTAGATGAAAAAGATCCAAGACTTCCAGAGCTTATAAATAAAATTAAACAACTTGAAAACTATGGATACCATTATGAAGCAGCAGAAGCATCTTTAGAATTATTAATGAGAGATTTTTTAGGATTACTTCCAAAATATTTTGATTTAGATGCTTATAGAGTTTTAATAGCTAGAAGATATTCAGATAAAATGCCAATATCAGAAGCAACTGTAAGAATAAAAATGGAAAACCATTATGAGCATACTGCATCTCTTGGAAATGGGCCTGTTAATGCCCTTGATAAAGCTTTAAAAAAAGCTCTTATATCCAAATATCCAAATCTTGCAGAAGTAGAGTTAATAGATTATAAAGTAAGAATTGTTAATGAAAGTAGTGGTACAGCCGCTAAAATAAGAGTTTTAATAGAAAGTAAAGATAAAGATTCAAGATGGGGTACTGTTGGAGTATCTGAAAATGTTATAGAAGCATCTTGGCAAGCAGTTGTTGATAGTTTAATTTATAAACTTGTTAAAGATAATACTAAACCTGTAGGAGAAAGCTAATATATGAAGAATAGTCATGTTTATATATCTGTAGTACATTATCCTGCAGTTAATAAAAATGGAAAATGGATAGTTACTTCCTTTACGACTTTAGATTTTCATGATATAGCAAGGCCTGCAAGAACTTATGAACTTGGTGGATATTATATAGTTCAGCCTTTAGAAGCTCAGCAGTTTGTTATTTCAGAGCAGATAAAATACTGGACAGAAGGGTTTGGAAGTAAATTTAATCCAAAAAGATCTGCTGCTGGTAGTCTTGTAAAGCTTGTAAGTTCTATTACAGAAATGATTGAAGATATAAAAAACAATACTGGGAAATATCCAAAACTTATAGCCACTTCTGCAAAAAAATATCCTCAAACTATATCTTATAAAGATTTAAGAGAGAAAATAGAAAAAAAAGATGATATATATCTAATATTGATGGGTACAGGTTGGGGAATGCCTGAAGAGTTAGTAAAAAGTTGTGATTATGTTTTAGAACCTATTCTTGGTCCAGGAGATTGGAATCATCTGTCTGTAAGGAATGCATCAGCAATAATTTTAGATAGATTATTTTCTATAAATAGGGGGCTATAATTGCTTTATAGCCTTTTTTATCAGTATTTAGATATAAACGTTTTTAAATATATTACTTTAAGAGGATTTTTAGCTTTACTTAGTTCTTTTTTTATTGCTTTATTAGTTGGGCCATACTTAATAAAAAGATTAAAACAGTTTCAAAATAAAAAAGGTGGTTATGTTAGGGAATATACACCTGAAACTCATCAAGTAAAAAAAGAAACTCCTACAATGGGAGGCATTTTAATAATAATATCTGTTTTAATATCTACTTTTTTATGGTGTGATTTAACTAATTTTTATATATGGGTTGTTTTGTTTAGTTTTATTTCTTTTGCTTTAGTAGGTGGTATTGATGATTATATAAAGATAAAAAATAAAAAAGGGATATCATCTAAAACTAAATTCTTATTCCAGTTATTATTTGCTTTTATTATAGCTTTAGCTCTTTATATTTATCCTAAATTTAATACTATTTTATATTTTCCAGTTTTTAAAAATCTGTATATAGACCTTGGGTTATTTTTTATAATTTGGGCAGTGTTTGTTATTGTTGCCTCTTCAAATGCAGTAAATCTTACAGATGGGCTTGATGGCCTTGCAATAGGGCCTGCTTTAATAGTTATTTTCTCATTTGTATTTTTAGCTTATGTATCAGGAAATATAGAACTTTCTAAGTATTTACATCTTCCGTATATTGCAGGAAGTGGCGAGCTTTCTGTTTTTTTAATGGCTTTACTTGGTGCAGGTCTTGGATTTTTATGGTTTAACTCTTTTCCTGCAGAGATGTTTATGGGAGATGCAGGCTCATTAGCTATAGGTGCAACCTTAGGAACTGTTGCTATAATTACAAAAGAGGAATTTATATTTGCAATTATTGGTGCTATATTTGTGATAGAAACTATATCTGTTATTTTACAAGTTGCTTATTTTAAAGCTACTGGTGGTAAAAGACTATTCTTAAGGGCTCCTATCCATCATCATTATGAGCTAAAAGGAATGCCAGAGCCAAAAATAGTAGTTAGAGTATGGATATTTACTATAATTCTTACGATTATAGCTTTTGCTTTAATTAAGATTAGATGATGAGTAAATATTTAAAATTAGCTTTAGTATTTCATATTTCTATATTCTTTGTAAGAATTTTATATGTATTATTTAGAGATATAGATTTATCACCTGAAGAGGCTCAATACTGGCTTTGGTCTAAACATTTAGATTTATCTTATTACTCAAAACCTCCTTTAATTGCCTATATGAACTTTATATCTACATCTATTTTTGGTGATACAGAACTTGGAATTAGAATAAATGCAGTAATAATTGGATTTTTCCTTGCTTTAATAACTTTTTATTTTACAAAATATCTTTTTAAAGACGAAAAATTAGCCTTTTTTAGTTCTATTTTTATATATTTAATACCTGCTTATGATATAGCATCTATCTTATTTTTAACAGATACTCCATTAGTGTTATTTTGGGGATTAACAACTTTTTATTTTTTTAAAGCATATAAAGAAGATAAACCTATATACTGGATATTGACGGGTATATTTGCAGGACTTGGATTTTTAGCTAAATATTCAATGGTATTTTTCTTCCCTATAGCATTAATTTTTTTATTTATATTTAATAGAAATACTTTTAAAAATAAATGGTTTTATATATCTATTTTCATTGCCTTTTTATTTACTTTACCTGTAATTATATGGAATATTCAAAATAATTTTGTATCTTTTAAACATGTTGAAACTTTAGCCGGTGTAAATAAAACTACTTCTACATTACATTTAAATTATATAGGAGATTATATTTTAGGGCAGATAGGTTTTAACTCTGTATTTTTATTTCCATTTTTTGTATATGCTTTAATAAAAGGTTTTAAAGAAAGAAAAAAAGCAGAAATTTTTTATCTTTGGATTCCTGCTATATTTGTATTTATAGTGTTTTTACTTATCTCTCTTAAAAAAAGAGTATATGTTAACTGGCCAGTTTTTGCATATTTTAGCTTTTATATATTAACTGCTTTTTATATATATAAGAAAAAATTATTAAAGATAGGAACTTTATTATTTGCTTTATCCGGATTAAGCATAATTATTCTTTTTTATACACCTATTTTGGATAAATTACATTTAACAAAACTACTTCCTCCAGAAAAAGACCCTACTAAAAGAATTGTTGGCTGGGAAGGTCTTGGAAAAAAGGTAGAAAATGAAATAAAAAGCCTAAACACTGATAAATACTTTATATTTTCCGACTCTTACCAAGTAGCTTCAGAACTTGCATTTTATGTTAAACCTTTTAAACAAACCTATTGTATAAATCTTGGAAGGAGAATGAATCAGTTTGATTTATGGAAAGGAATAAATCAGTTTAAAAATAAAAATTATTATGGAATTTATGTTACTTATGGAGGACTTCCTAAAAGAGTAGAAGATGCTTTTAAATCTGTAGTTAAAAAAACATACTATTCTATAGTATATAGAGGTAAAGAAGTTTATAGACTACATATTTATATCTTAAAAGATTTTAAATATTTAAAACAGCCTTCTATATATTCCTTTTAACTTTTCTTTTTGACTATTAAAACATTGCCATCAATCTTTTTTATTTTTACTTTATCTCCTACTTTCAAATCTTCATCTGAATAAGCTTCCCAGATAGTTTCTCCTCTAAATCCAGTTGGGAACATTACAAGATATTTATTATTTTCAAGTTTAACTTGGACAATTCCTTCTTTATACTCAAAAAGTTTTGCATTTTTAAGTTTTTTGTTATATATAAATAAAATTAGATAACCTAAAATTACATAAAAGGAAAAGAATAAAGAAAGTAGTATTAGATTTTTTATAAAATAAGCAGTAAATCCTGTAAGAATTATTGCTACTCCAATAGGAAATAAAATTCCACCTGTTATGAAAATATCAGATATTATTACTATAAAACCTATAACAACAAGTAAGATTATAAATCTCATTTTTTATTCTCATTTAAAATTTTAAATATATTTTCAACATTAGGTGGCAAGACTATAATTTTTGAGTTATTAGAATTTGCAATCTCTTTAAGAGAAGAAACAAATCTATCTCCTATTAAAAATTGAGAAGCTATTTCAGAATTGTCTATAATCTCTTTTAAAGCTTTAACTGCATTTGCTTGAGCTTGCCCAAGCCTTTCTATCGCTTCTGCTTCTTGATATTTGGCAAGTTTATAACCTTCTGCTTCTAAAACTTCTGCCTGTTTTTTTCCTTCAGCTTCTGTAATCATAGCTCTTTTATTTCTCTCAGCTTCCATCTGTTTTGTCATTGCATCTACTATATTCTTAGGTGGTTTTATCTCTTTAACTTCAGTTCTTTTTACAATTATTCCCCAATCATCTGCAACGCCTTGCAAAGTTTCCCTAATTTTCATATTAATTTTTTCTCTTGATTGTAAAACTTCATCTAAGGTCATACCACCAATAATATCTCTTAAATTAGTTTGAACAGTCTGAATTATTGCATATTCAAGATTTTCTATGTTATAAACTGCTTTTTCTGGGGATACTATCTGATAATAAGCAACTGCATCTACACTTACTATTGCATTATCTTTTGTAATTACATCTTGTTTTTCTATATTCATTACTTGTTCTTTTAAAGAGACTTTTGCCCTTATATTTTCAAGATAAGGAATTATAAATCTTAGTCCGGCATATAAAGTTCTGTTATACTTACCAAGTCTTTCTACAATTAATGCTTCTTGTTGATGAACAATTCTAATTCCCCAAAGAAGTGTAACTATAATAAAAAATACTATCAAAATTGGAATTATTGCTTCCATATCAATTCCCCCGTATTTTATAAATATATTATATATAGTTTATCAACTTTTAAATTTCATTGTTCGTTTACAGAATTTGTTTTTTCAATCATTATTTCTCTAATTCTTCTTCTGCTTGTTTTTAAAACTTTAAAAATATAATCATCAAAATTTAAGCTTTCTCCGATTTTTGGCATTCTACCAAATGTATAAATCATCCAACCTCCAAGGGTTTCATAAGGTCCCGTAGGAAATTTTATATCAAGTAATGTTTCAATTTCTTTTAGTTCTATTCTTCCATCTACTACAAGTTTATCTTTTAATGTTTTCTTAATCATTTTCTTTTCTTTTTTTGCATACTCATCTCTTATCTCTCCAACAATCTCTTCAAGAACATCTTCAAGGGTTATAATTCCCATAGTTGCCCCTCTTTCATCAACTACAACAGCCATATGATCTTTATGGGTTTTGAATCCTTTTAAAACCATAGGAAGACTTGTAAATTCTGGTAAGTATCTAATTGTATTTGCATACTTTTTTATTTTTTCTTCTGGTCTTGCATAAGCAAGATCATAAGCTCTGATTACTCCTACAATCTCATCAATTCTTTTACTAAATACTGGAATTCTTGAAAATCCTGTTGATTGAAAAACTGGTATAACTTCTTCAATTTTTGCATTCTCAGAAACGGCTACTACATCTGAAAGAGGCACTACTATCTCTCCAAGTCGTCTTTCTTCAAATATTAAAACATTAGCAATAATTTTCTTCTCTAATTCTTCTAAACCTTCAGATTCCATTAAAAGAACATCTAATAACTCTTCTCTGTTTAATATCTTTTCTTTTTTTGGCTCTATTCTAAAAACAAAAAAGATAATTTTAGTAATAAGATTTGCAAATAATATAAAAGGTATAAATAATTTTCTAAAAAATTCTAAAACTGGTACTAAAAAATATATAATTTTTTCTGAAAAATGTTGGAAAACACTTTTTGGAAGTATCTCACCAAATAAAAGAGTAAAAATTACAATACTTTCTGCAAATAACTCTTCTTTAGAATGTAAAAAAGGTAAAAATTCCGCAGTTTTCATTAAAAATTGGACATAAACAGCAGTAATTGTAACAATACTTAAAGTAGTTCCTATTAATGTTGTCGCTATATAATCATCAAAATGTTTACTTAATAATTTATATATCTTTTCTGCTTTTTTATCTCCATTTTCAGCAAGATATTTCAGTTTTGCTTTATTAATAGAAAAAAGTGCTATTTCAGAACCTGAAAAAAATGCTTCAAGTATAAGAAAAAATACTATTGTAATAATATAGCTAATCATTTAGTACCTCTTCCTGATTTTCATTTGTAGTTATTTTTTCAACAATTACAGAAATAATTCTATTGTTTTCTACTTTTTTTATAGTAAATCTAAATCCTTCATATTCAAAAACTTCTCCTTCTTTAGGAATTTTTTTTAAGTAATCAAGTATGAAACCTGCAACTGTATCATACTCATAATCTTCTGGTAAAGGAATTCCTATTTCTTCTCTGAATGTTTCTATATCTAATCTTCCTGAAACCTCCCATTTGTTTTTGTTTATTTCTTTAATATACATCTCTTCAGTTTCGTACTCTTCTGGTATCTCTCCAACTAAAAACTCTAAAATATCTTGGAATGTAATTAGCCCTACCACTGTTCCATGCTCATCTATAACTATTGCAAGATGATTTTTTGTTTCTTCAAACTCTTTTAGTAAGGAGATTAAAGGTTTAAACTCTGGAATAAAAAAAGGTTTTCTTAGATAATTATCTATAACATCATTTTCTTTTCCTTTAAATTTAAGAAAAATTATATCTTTTAGATATAAAATCCCAATTATATTATCTAAATTTTCTTTATATATAGGAATTCTGCTGTAATCTTTATCTTTTGTCTGCTCTAAAACTTCTTTAACTGTTAATCCTGATTCTAATGCAAATATATCTCTTCTTGGTGTCATAATTTCACTTACTGTTGTATCATCAAGTTCTAAAGTTGCTTCAATAATTTCTTCTTCTTCTTTTGTAAATATCCCTTGTTCTCTTCCAATAGCTAAAATCGTTTTTAAATCTTCTTCAGATATTTTATGGCTTTCAATAGGAAGTTCTAAACCAAATTTCTTTAATAAAGCAGTAGCAATTTTTGTAAAAATAAATCTAAAAGGTGTTGCAACAATATAAAAAAGATAAAAAGGTCTTGATGCAAAAAGAGCATACTTTTCAGGAAAATAACTGCCTATGGTTTTTGGTGTAATTTCTCCAAAAGTTAAAATTAATATTGTCATAACAATAACTGCAACAAATACATATTTTTCACCTAAGTACTTTATAGCTAAAGAAGTTGCTATGGCAGAAGCAGTAATATTTATAAGTTCATTTCCTATTAAAAAAGTAATTACCAACTCTTTTGGTCTTGATCTTAACCAGTCTGCAAGTTTTGCTGATTTATTTCCTGTTTTTGCCAATCTCTTTATTTTTAACCAATCCATAGAAAAGAAAGAGGATTCTATTCCTGCAAAAAATGCTGATAATCCAAGCAAGATAAATATTATGATGAAATTGGTAAAAAATTGAGAATCAAACAAAGTAGCAGTAAACCTCCTTTCCATTAATTTTTTTCATAGGTGGTTCTTTTTTGCATATATCTTTTGCTATTGGACATCTATGGTAAAAGACACAAGCTCCTTCTATATCTTCTCTTTCAATATCAATAATCTTTTTCTTTTTTCTATGAAATGGATCTATAGGTGGTAAACTTTCTATTAAGATTTTTGTATATGGATGGGATGGATTTTTTAGAATATTTTCTGTTTTCCCCGTTTCCATTATTTTACCTCTGTATAAAACAATAATTCTATTAGCTAAAATTCCTACAACATTTAAATCATGGGATATAAATAAAAAGCTTATATTTTTTTCTTTGTTTAAATCTTTTATTAAATTAATTATCTGAAGCTGTATAGAAACATCTAAAGCAGAAGTTGGTTCATCTGCTACAATAAATTCTGGATTTAAAACTATAGCTCTTGCTATTGCTACTCTTTGTCTTTGTCCACCTGATAGCTCAGAAGGATACCTATTTAAAAACTTTTCACTATCTAATCCTGCCAAGTTTAGTGCATTTTTTACCTTTTCTAATCTTTTATTTTTGTCTTTAATCCCCATTACAAGTAAAGGTTCTTCAACAATCTCTTTAATCTTAAATCGTGGATTTAAAGATGTTCTTGGGTCTTGAAATATTATTGATGTTTCTTTTCTAAAAGATTTATTTTCATAATAGTCAATATCTTTACCTTTAAATAATATTTTTCCACTATCTTTTTTTATAAGTTTAAGAATTAATTTACCAATAGTTGATTTTCCACTTCCAGACTCTCCTACAAGTCCAACAATTTCTCCTTTATTCACTATAAAAGAAACATTATCAACAGCTTTGAAATATTTTTTTTCTAAAAGACTCTTTTTTATAAGATAATATTTTTTGAGATTTTTAACTGTCAGTAGGGGCTGACTGTCGTTTTCCATTTTTCTCTTTTACCTTTCTTTTGATTCTATTTGTTGAAGGTACAAATCTATATTTAGGGATAAATAATTTTTCTTCAAAGCTTTCTACAACTTCATAATCTTTTTTATTTAAACTTAAAGATGTAAAAGCAGATATAACAGCATTTAGCTCTCTTCTTAACTTATTTTTATCCTTAGATAAAAATCCCTTTGGTAATTTTATTCCTGTTTTCTTTAGGTTATATAATCTTTGCTCTAATCCTTCTCTAGTTGTAATTGGAAGTATATCTTTCCTAATTATTTTTTTAAAAAACAGATCTGTAGCTGTTTTTATTATTATTTTTCTTTCTCCTTTTTTAATTATATTTTCATCAGCTATTATATACTCAAACTCTTTTTGAATTTTATGAATTATATCAAGGGCATACTTAGTCTTACTTGGTTCTTGATTTATAGCAATATTAACAGTAAGTATATCTGGATGATGATGATCTATAAACCAGTAAAGACCTTCTTTAAAAAAATGACTTAAAATTTTTACATTTTTATTTTCATCTATTTGACATACAGTAAATTCTTTAAAATCTACATCTATTCCATAATACATAATCTAACCTTCAGCTGTATATTTTATAACATTTACTTTTTCCATTGTAATTAAACCTGACTTTATAATATTATCTAATAACGGTAAAACTTTATCTATTCTTTCTTTTTTATCAACTACTTCTATTACTACTGGTAAATCTGAAGAAAGAGATAATATACCTGCTTCATGTATTCTTGAAGATGCTCCATATCCTAAAATACCTCTAAATACAGTTGCTCCAGCAACATCATTTTCTCTTAGTATTTCAACTATCTTTTTATATGTTAATTTTCCGTCTGTTCTATCAGTTTCACCTACAAATATTCTTAAAAGAACAGCTTCACCTGTTATTTTCATTTTATATCACCATCCTTGCAGTTATAAATCCGAAGATTCCTGCACCTAAAGCAAAACTGTTATTTAACAAAATATTAACAATACCTTTGATATATTCTCCATCTTGGAAAAGAGCTATAGTTTCATAAGAAAAAGAAGAAAATGTTGTAAAAGCTCCTAAAAATCCAACACCTAAGAAAACTCTCCATAAAGGATCAATTGCTAACTTTTCTAAAAATAAGATCATAAAAAATACAAGTATAAAAGAACCTACAGTATTAACAATTAAAGTTCCATAAGGAAAATCAGTGCCAAAGATTTTAGCTGAAAAATTAACAACAAAATATCTTGAAAGAGCTCCTAATGCTCCTCCAATCATTACTGCCAATATATTTAACATATATGCTCCAGTAATTGTTTTATTTCTTTTTGACTTCCTAAGAATACAGGTGTTCTTTGATGTATATCTTGAGGTTTTATATTTAAGATGCTTTCTTTACCATTTGTGGAAAGGCCACCTGCTTGCTCTATTAAAAATGCCATAGGTGATGCTTCATATAAAAGTCTTAATTTACCATTTTTATTTTTTTTGTCTGATGGATATCCAAAAATTCCACCTTTTATTAATGTTCTATGAACATCAGCAACCATTGAGCCTATATATCTTGATGTATAACCTTCATCTTTCAAAGTATTTATAAAATCTTTTAAACCTTCTTTATCCCATTTTTTCTCATTAGCTTCATTTATTGAATATATTTTCCCTTTTTCTGGCAGTTTAATATTAGGATGAGATAATAAAAACATTCCAACAGAAGGATCTAATGTAAAGCCATTAACTCCGTTTCCAGTAGTATAAACAAGCATAGTTGAAGAGCCATATATTACATATCCTGCGGCTATTTGTTTATAACCTTCTTGAAGAAAATCTTCTTGTGTACCATTTACTTTTTTATGTATAGAAAATATTGTTCCAATGCTAACATTAACATCTATATTTGAAGAACCATCTAATGGATCAAAAGATATTACATATTTACCATTTTTACCTTTTTCTGGGAAAATAGGTTCATTTAGCTCTTCAGAAGCTAATCCAAAAAACTCTCCACAATCAGAAAGATAATCTATAAGAATCTCATTTGAAAGTTCATCAAGTTTTTGAACTTCTTCACCTTGTACATTTACTTTTCCAGCTTTACCTAAAATATCTACTAGTCCTGCCATTCTTACATGAGATGCAATTACTTTACAAGCAGATGCAATTGTATTTAATGCTAGAGATAAAGAACCAGTTGCTGAAGGATATTTTCTTTCTTCTTCTAAGATAAATCTTGTTAATTCGGTACCTATTTCTGCCAAGTTTACCCTCCTTTATTCCTCTTCTAAAGAAAATTCAACCTGTCTTTTAGGTTTTACAGTGGTAACTGCATGTTTATATACTAAAATCTGTCTTGGTCCTTCTTTTAGTAAAATACAAAAAGTATCAAAATATCTTATTTTTCCTTCAAGTTTTACACCATTTTCAAGATATACATTAACTCTAACATTAGCTTTTCTTATAGCATTTAAATATTTTTCCTGAATTCTTGGCATTTTATTTTTAGCCATTATTTCCTCCATAAATGCAAATAACATTAATTATTATATAGAAAAAATATAACTTTTTTTAAAACAATATCTCTACTCTATATCAAATCTTTTCTTTTTTTCTTCGTTCTTGAAAAAATTTTTTTAAAATATCAGAAGCTTCTTTAACAGGAATATAATGATAATCTACATTAAAAGGTAAGAGATCATCATCAAAAAGAGTATATTTATTCATAATTGCTCCACCTTTCTTATCTTCTGCAAGGAAATTAACATTTTTTATTCTAGCTTGCATAATTGCTCCAGCACACATTACACAAGGTTCAAGAGATACCCAGAGTTCACAATCATCTAATCTCCATCTACCAAGTTTTTTACAAGCTTCACTGATAGCAACAATTTCTGCATGAAGAATAGCATTATTTTTTGTTATTCTTTGATTATGGCCTCTTGATATAATTTCTCTATTCCTCACTACAACAGCTCCTACAGGAACTTCACCTTTTTTATAAGCTTTTTCTGCTTCTTCTAATACAGCTCTTATTGCTTTTTCCATGTTTAATTAAAACCTTTGTGATAATTTATATATCTCTTCTTTTAATTTATTTATTCCTTCTTTTGTGACAAGAGATATAGGAATAAAAATATAACTCTTTTTAGAAAACGCATCTTTTAATTTATTTATTTCCTCTTTATTTGAAAGCATATCTATTTTATTTCCTACAATTATTTGAGGTTTCTCAAGTAGCTTAGGATTATATTCTTTCATCTCTTTATTTATAGATTCAAAAGCTTGTATCGGATCTCTTTCTCTAAAATCAGATATATCTATTACATGAATTAAAAATTTTGTTCTTTCTATATGTCTTAAAAACTCATGTCCTAAACCAGCTCCTTGAGATGCCCCTTCTATTAGGCCTGGAATGTCAGCTAATACTATTGATTTTCCATAATCAAGCTGTAAAACTCCAAGAACTGGTGAAAGGGTTGTAAATGGATAATCTGCTATTTTTGGTTTTGCATGGGATAAAACAGAAATTAAAGTAGATTTTCCTGCATTTGGAAATCCAATAATTCCAGCATCAGCAATAAGTTTTAGCTCAAGCTCTATCCATCTTTCTTCTCCTTTTTCTCCTTCTTCTGCATAATCAGGTGCTTGATTTGTAGCAGATTTAAACATTGCATTTCCTTTTCCGCCTTTTCCACCTGTTGCAACAACAACCTCTTCTCCTTCATTTACAAGATCTGCAAGTATCTCGCCTGTTTCAGCATCTTTTACTACAGTTCCTACTGGTACTTTTATAATTAAATCTTCAGCAGATTTACCATGTTTATTAGAACCAGAGCCATGTTGTCCTCTTTTTGCTTTAAAATGTCTTTTTAGTTTAAAATCATAAAGAGTTTTCATTCTACTATCTGCTTTTAATATAACATTACCACCATTTCCACCATTACCACCTGCTGGTCCACCTTTTGGAACAAATTTTTCTCTTCTCCAAGCTACACAGCCATTACCACCATCTCCACCTTTTACATATATTTTTACTTTATCTACAAACATAGTTATTTCCTTTTTTTATGGGATTTTTAGTTAAGAAATTTATTCTTTATGAGAAAAATTGCAATTGAAAAGAATTGGATATTGTTAATTATGAAGGAAGATTTATAAATATTGGAGAGGATTTAACCTCTCCAAGTTTGTTAAACAGCTTTTACTACTTTGCCAGCTTTTAAACATTTAGTGCAAACATAAATTCTTTTAACAGTTCCATCTTTAAGTTTTGCTCTTACTCTTTGAATATTTGGTTTCCATGTTCTTTTAGTTGTTGTTGCAGAGTGTGCTACAGAATTTCCATGAGCAGTTTTTTTACCACATATTTGACATACAGCCATTATATCATTTCCTCCTTTTTTCTCATTAAGAAATAAATATTATAACATAATTATTAAATTTAGTTTTTGCAGATAGAATATATAAGATTGATATATCTTATATAAAAGATTTATTTTTTCATATAAACTATTAAAAATTAATTTTTGGAGGATTAATATGGGGTTTAAACCTGTTGATGTATCAGGAAAGTTTGAAACAATAAGAACTGCTAAAGCAGAAGGTAAAATATACCTTTCTAAGGAAAGTGTAGAAATGATAAAAGAAGGGAAAGTGCCAAAAGGAGATGTTTTACTTGCATCTCAGATGGCAGGAATGTATGGAGCAAAAAGAACTCCTGATATTCTTCCGTTTTGCCATAACATAATGATAGATCATGTTGTTGTTGATACAAGATTAGATGAAGATGGAGTATATGTTAGTGCTGAGGTTAAAAATGTAGGAAGAACTGGAGTTGAAATGGAAGCTTTAACAGCTGTTTCTGCTGCTTTATTAAATGTTTATGATATGTTAAAAGCTTTTGATAAAAATATGGTAATTGGAGATATAAAACTTGTTTCAAAAAGAGGTGGAAAATCTGATTATGCAGAAGATTTATCAGGTTTAAAATGTGCTGTAATTACTTTATCAGATAGCTGTTCAAGAGGTGAAGCAGAAGATAAAAGTGGTAAAACTGCAATAGATATAATTGAGAATGAGTTTGGTGGAGAGGTTGTCCATTATAAGATACTACCAGATGATAAGGATAAAATTGTAGAAGAGTTAAAATCCTTAGAAGGAAAAGTAGATGTTATATTTACAACTGGAGGAACTGGTTTTAGTGAAAGAGATCAGACAGTAGAGGCTACAAAAGAAGTTATAAGAACAGAAGCAGTAGGATTTGGAGAAGCAATGAGAATAATAGGTGTTAAATTTACTCCAAAATCTCTACTTTCAAGAGCTACTGCAGGCATTATAGGTAAAGACACATTAATTATAAATATGCCAGGTAGTAGAGGTGGTGTTAAAGATAATTTAAGAATGCTTGCACCTATGGTAAAACATGCTATTAGAATGGCAAGAGGAGAGAAAAAGCATTGAAATCTCTCCTTCTTTTTGCTCTAATGTGGAAAGATAAAGAATATTTAAAAAAAGTAGAAAATTATTTACAAAATTTTTATGGAAAATTTATTAAAGAATCAGAGGCTTTTGAGCCTCCTTTTTCTAAATATTATTATGATGAAATGGGGAAACCCTTATTTAAAAAATTTGTAGCTACAGAATTTTTAACAAATCATTTGGCTTTAGCAAATATAAAAAAGCATTGTATGTTTATAGAAGATAAATTTAGATTAAATAAAAAAAGAACAGTAAATATAGATCCTATTTTACTTGATATGGAAAAAGTTTTAGTAGCTACTACAAAATATAGAGGAAATAGAATACAGATAGATAAAGATTTATATATGGAAATTGAGCTTTGGTACTATAATAAAGAATTTAAACCATTTTTGTGGACATATAAAGATTATGAGTTAAAGGCAGATTTTTTTAAAGAAGTTAAAAAAATTTTAAAAAAGTTAAAGTAGGTAAGTTATGGATTATATAAAGAAAGCAAAACAGTTTTTTATTAATGAGATAAATGATTATATGTTTTATAAGCTTTTAGCAGAAAAAGTAAAAGATGGAAATTTTAGGGAAAATCTAATAAGAATTTCTAATATGGAAAAAACTCATGCTGAGTTTTGGAAAAGTTTTTTAGAAAGAAGGGGAGAAAAAGTACCTGAAGTTAGTATCTCAAGTTTAAAAAAGATTTTAGTAAATATTTTAAGTAAATTCCCAAATCCAGCGGTAATGGTATCTTTTTTGGAACTTGGAGAAGCATCTGGAGTTAAAGAGTATAAAGAATTTTTAGATAAATCTAATCTTGATAATAAAGAAAGAGAAATACTGAAAAAAATAATAATAGATGAGATAAAACATGAAACATTCTTTTCAGAAGAAGCAGAAAAACTTGGACTTTCTAATGTAAGAGATTTTGTTCTTGGAATGAATGACGGACTTGTAGAGATTCTTGGAGCAGTTACAGGTCTTTCTGCTGTCTATATAAATAATCCTTTAATAGTTGCTTCTTCAGGTTTAGTTGTTGGAATAGCAGGTGCTTTATCTATGGGAATTGGTGCATTTATATCTGTTCGTTCTCAAAAACAAGTAAATCAGGCAATGAAAGAAAAAATGGAAATTATTTTTGAGGTATCTCCAGATTTAGCTGTAGAGGAAATTAAAGATTATTTAGAAAAACTAAGTATTCCACCTGAAATTGTAAAAAAAGTTTTAGAAAATATAGATGATAAAAAAAGTATAGCAAAACTATTGTTAAAAGAAGAAGATGAAAATGAATTAAAATCAGGATTATTTACGGGATTTGCATATCTTTTTGGTGTTTTCTTTCCTATAGTACCTTACTTTTTTGCTCCATCTTCTTTAGTTGCATTACCATTCAGTATATTATTTGCAGGTTTAGCTTTAGCAACAGTTGGTATTTTTATTTCATTATTTTCAGGAATTAATATTAAGAAAAAAGTTCTTGAAATGGTTCTTGCAGGATTTTCTGCAGCAGGACTTTCATATATATTTGGAAAAATTGTACAAACTGTATTTGGAATTGAAATATAAAAGGAGGCTTTAAGCCTCCTTATTGTTAATTATGCTCCAAGAGCAGATTTTAAAGTGTTTATTACTTCGTCATAGTTTGGTTCTTCTGTGATTTCAGGTACTAATTGTTTGTAGCAAACTTTACCTTCCGGATCAACTATAAATACTGCCCTTGCAAGAATTCCTTTTAATGCACCTTCTGCAATTAATACTCCATATTTTTCCATATCTCTGTATCTAAAATCAGAAGCTACAGTTATATTTCCAATGTTATAGCTTTCACAAAATCTTTTTTCTGCAAATGGTAAATCCATAGAAACTACTGTTACATCAACATCAAGCCCTGCTAATTTTTCATTAAATTCTTTTGTTTCTTTTTCACAAACAGGTGTGTCAAGAGATGGAACAGTGATTATTACTTGGTATTTACCTTTAGCTCCTCCTACTGTTTTTTCTGATAAATCAGAAGCTACTACAATAGCTTCAGGAGCTTTATCTCCTACATTAATTTCTGGTCCTACAAGTGCTACAGGATTTCCTTTTAAATTTACTGTTGTTGCCATAAAGCTAACCTCCTTCAGTTTTAATATTTGAAATTAGTTTATAAAAAAATCAAATAGCGTTATATGATTTTTGTCCTAATTTGAAAATTTTATTGAAGAAAAAGGAAATGGTCGGAGCGACAGGACTCGAACCTGCGACCTCTGGCCCCCCATGCCAGTGCTCTACCGCCTGAGCTACGCTCCGACTTTTTTCTTAAAAAGAGTAATTTATTCCTATACCTACATTGGAAATAATTACATTATAGTTTTTTCCTTGACTATTTCCTTCGTATTTTAAAATATAATAACTATAAAAATCATCAACTCTTAAATTTAGTTCTAAACTAAATTTCTCAAAAATAGGAAATATTATACCACTTTCTAATCCAATACCTATGCCAACTCCTTCTCTTTTAATATCTCTATTTGAATAATCTTTAAAAGAGCCTATGCCTGCACCTACATAAGTTTTAAACTTACTAAAATCAAATAAATAATCATAAAAAAAATTTACTGAATATCTATCTTCATTACTTTTACTATTATAAATTATTCCAAGAAAGCTAAATCTATGTTTATTATTAGAAGTACCACCAATTTTTAGTATTACATAGCTATCTTCACTATTATTTATAGCATCTGTATTGGCATTTATGCTTGCACTTCCAAATTCAACACCTAAAAAATTTTCTATAGAGGCATAAACAGTTTTATTTAATAGTAAAAAAACTGCAATAAATAAAAATTTATTTTTCAATTAAATCATTCTCTTGTTTTAGATATTCATTCTTATAGTTAATATAGTTTTGATAAGATTTTTCAAGCCATTTTATTTCTTCTTCTGTTAGACTTCTTTTAAATCTTGCAGGTGAGCCTGTCCATAAACTTCTTGGTTCAATTTTTTTTCCGGGAGTAACTAAGGCACCTGCTCCAATAATACTTTCTTTTCCTACAACTACTCCATCCATTACTGTAGAAGACATACCTATTAAACATCTATCTTCAATAGTGCAAGCATGTAGCATTACATTATGGCCTACTGTTACTTCTTTTCCTATAATTGTTGGATACTTTTTATGATCTACATGAATTATTGTCCCATCTTGGATATTTGTTCTATCTCCAATTCTTATATAATTAACGTCTCCTCTTATTACAACGTTATACCATATAGAACAGTCTTCTCCTATTTCAACATCTCCTATAATTACTGCATTTTCTGCAATAAATGCAGTAGGATGGATTTTTGGATATTTGCCCTTATATGCTTTAATTATTGCCATCCTTTCTATCCTCTTTATTTTTTGTTAAAAATTTATATCCTACAACAAGATATAAAATAAACATTGATAACATTATAAAAGTTGCAGGAATTAAATAAATAATCTTCATTTTTCACCTTTATATGTTGCTTTTCCTGTTTCAGTTTCCCAAACAGTAATTGAGACAATTTTAATATCTTCAAGAAGTCCTGCTTCTTCTAATTTTTTCTCTAAAAATTCATATATAAATTTAGCAATTGCTTCTGCTGTAGGACAAAAATCAACAATAAATAATTTTAAAAATCCAAAATCTTCTTTAAACTTAGGATATAAAGGATCATTTTTATCTATTATGAAAGAATGATCTATCTGATTATCTATTAAATCTTTTAACGCCGCTTTTATATGATAAAAATCTATTACCATTTCTTGTTCATTTAATGTATCAGAACCAACTGTCACTTCAAGTTTATAACTATGTCCATGTATATTTAAACAAGGATTTGGAGGAATTTCATTCCCCATTAATTTAGCACCTTTTCCTGCCATGAGGTTCTGTTTCCAAACTCTATGACCTGCCTCAAACTTAAATTTTTTTGTTATTTCATATCTCATTGTTTTCCTCCTAAAGCTCTATTTTATAAGTATCAAAAACTGGCCCTTCATAACAAACTCTAACATAATTGTTTTTTTCTATATCTTTTACTACACATCCTATACATATTCCAAATCCACATGCCATTTTACTTTCTAAAGATGCATAACATGGGATATTTAGCTTTTTAGCTATTTTATCAACTGCTTTCATCATTCCTTTTGGGCCACAGGTAAATATAGCAGTATTTTCTTTTTCTAATGCTAATTTCTCTAAATCTCTTGTAACAAGTCCTTTTTCTCCATAACTTCCATCTTCTGTATATATAATTACATCTTTTTCTAAATTATTATCTTTTATCCAATCAAGCATTGAAAGCTGTTCTTTTCTTCTTACTCCATATATTGCTTTAAATGGAATATTTTTCTTTTTAAACTCTTTCATTAAAAATGATAGTCCTGCAAAACCTATTCCACCACCTACCAAAAGATAATAATCAAAATTCTCAGGAAATAGATTTTTTCCAAGAGGCCCTAAAACATTTATCTCTTCTCCAACTTTTCTTTCTGTTAATACTTTTGTTCCTTTTCCATATACATCATAATAAATCCATATTTCATCATCTATAACATCTGCAATAGCAAAAGCTCTTCTCATCATAGGATCATATTGATATTCAGGAATACCTTTTACCATTACAAAATGTGCAGGTCTTGCTTTTTTTGCTATCTCTTCATTCCTAAATTTTAAAAGCCAAGTAATTCCACTGATAAATCTATTTTCTGTAATTTTTACCTTGTAATCTTTTATCATCAAGTTGCCTCAAATTTAGCTTTTGAAAATATTTTATCATTATTTGAAACTCGCTAAATATTTCTTAATTTTTATAGTAAAATTGCTAAAAAGTTAGTTTTTGAGGGAAAAGTTGGCAAATAAAGAATGCTATCAATGTGGAATACCAATTACTGGAAAATCTTTAAGATATGATATTGGAAATGGCCAAGTTGAAGATTTTTGTTGTTTTGGTTGTTATTTAATAAATAAAACTACCGGTTTAAGAGGAGAAGAAGGAAATGCAGTAGCTTTTCTTGGTAAATTTGGCTTCGGTTATTTTTTAGCTATGATTGTTTTTATGCTTTCTACATACCTTTATGGAGCACATATGACTCCTGATGATCCAGAGGCTCAAGCTTTTACAAAGGTTATAAAATATATTATTTTAATTCTTTCTACCCCTGTAATGATTTTACTTGGGATTCCTATATTAAAAAACTCATTTTCAAGACATAACTGGCTAAATTTTAATACAGATACATTAATTGCTATAGGCGCTTTTTCTGCTTATTTTTTATCAGTTTATTCTGTATTTACAAATAAACCTTCTATATATTTTGAAACTGCAACAATGATACTTGTTTTAGTTACATTTGGTAGATATTTAGAAACATCTTCAAGAGTTAAAGCCTCAAATTTTGCTAAACAGCTTTTAAGATTAGTACCTCAAAAAGCAACTTTATTAAAAGATGGTAAAGAGATAGAAGTTAATGCTGATAAATTAAAACTAGGTGATATTGTTCTTGTTAAAGAAGGAGAAAAAATACCTGCTGATGGTATTGTTTTAGAAGGAAATGGATATGTAGATGAAAGTATGCTTACCGGAGAATCAAAACCAGTCTCTAAAAAAGAAGAAGATGAAGTTTATGCAGGAACTATACTTAATAATGGATTTTTAAAAATTAAAGTTATAAAACCTCAAGAAGAATGGGCTTTAAATAAATTTATTAAAATGATGAAAGAAATTAGAAACTCAAAAGCACCTATTAACAGAATTACAGATACAGTTTCAGCATACTTTTTACCTGTAATGCTTTCTTTATCAGCTGGAGCTTTTGCATACTGGTATGTTGAAGCAGGTTTTGAAAAAGCATTAATAACTTCAATGTCTGTTTTATTAATATCTTGTCCTTGTGCATTTAGTATTGGAGCTCCTCTTGCTTTATGGATTGGTTTAAGTGAGGCTTTTAGAGAAGGAATTATTATCAAAGGAGCTGATGTTCTTGAAAAATTATCATCTGTAAAAACTATATTTTTTGATAAAACAGGCACAATTACAGAAAGATTTTTAATGGTAAGTAAAGTCAAAGCAAAAGATGAAGATATTATAAAAAAAGCTTACTGCTTAGAAAAAATGTCTCAACATCCTTTAGCTATAAGTTTTGTTTATTATTGTAAATCAAAAAATCTAACTGCTGATTGTAATGTAAAAGATTTTAAAACCCATTTTGGTTATGGAATTGAAGGTATAGTAAATGGAGAAAAATTATATATTGGAAATAAACAATTTATTTCAAAATTAGGCTTAACAATACCCCAACAGTTAGAAGAGATAGAGAAAGAAGCAGAAAAAAATGCAGAAATTCCAGTATTTATATTTAATGATAAACAAGTTCTTGGAATAATTACATTTTCTCAAAAAATAAAAGATGAAGCTCCTATTGCCATAAAGGCTTTGAAAAAATTAAAGTTAAAAATAAAAGTTTTAACCGGAGATACAGAGTATTTCGCAAGGATAATAAAAGAAAAACTTGGAATTGAAGAAGTTAAAGCAAATCTTTTACCAGAGGATAAAATTAAGGAAATAGAAAAAGAAAAACAAAAAGCTAAAGTAGTTGCAATGGTTGGAGATGGTATAAATGATGCTCCAGCTCTTGCAAAAGCAGATATTGGAATTGCTATGGGTTGTGGTACAGACATTACAAAAGAAAGTGCAAACATAAGTTTAGTAAGTGATGATTTAAGAAAAGTTCCTTTAATGATTTTACTTGCAAGAAAAGTTAAAAGAGTAATTTATACAAATATATTTTGGGCTTTTATTTATAATATAATTGGAATAGGATATGCATTAACTGGTAATTTAAGTCCTATTTTAGCCGCTCTTGCTATGGTTTTAAGCAGTGCATTTGTAATAGGTAATTCTATAAGAGTTAAAAATTGGTAAAAGCTTTTTTCCTAAAAATTATTTTTATATAAAAATTTAGCTAATTAAGATTCAAGAAGCTAAACAGCTAAAATCCCTATAAATTAACTTTACTTATCTACAAGCTATAATATTCATATTTTTTTAGTCTCAATTAGATTTTTATTTTTCAGTTAGATTTTCCTTCCAAAAAGCTATCTGTTCTAAAATTCTTTCTTTGGCAGTTCCACCGAAGGTTTTTCTCGCATCTGCTACATATTTCGGGTTTAAAATATTTAATGCATCTTCTTCAAAAAGTTCAGAGAATTTCTTTAACTCTTCTAAAGTTATGCTTTCAAGCTCTCTATTTTGAGCTGTTAAATATCCAACTATTTGTCCTACAACATGATGAGCTTGCCTAAAAGGTAATCCTTTATTTACAAGATAGTTTGCTAAATCAGTAGCTAAAGCAAATCCACCTGCTGATTTTTCCATGTTTTCTTTTTTAGGTTTTAATCCTTCTATAATTTTAGTCATACCGATAATTGAACCTTTTAATGTTTTAACTGCGTCAAAAACTGGTTCTTTATCTTCTTGTAAATCTCTGTTATATGCCATAGGAAGTCCTTTAACTATAGTTAAAAGTGCTATTAAATCTCCATAAACTCTACCTGTTTTACCTCTTATAAGCTCAAGGACATCAGGATTTTTTTTCTGAGGCATTATAGAAGAGCCTGTAGTTAATTTATCAGGAAGTTCTACAAAAGAAAACTCTGTAGAATTCCATATTATTAAATCTTCAGACTGTCTTGATAGGTTAGACATACATATTGCACTGTTTGATAAAAATTCTATAATTGCATCTCTTGAGGCAGTTGCGTCTAAGGAATTTCTCATAATTTTTGAAAATCCAAGCTCTTTTGCTGTCATTTCTCTATCAAGAGGAAAATCTACTCCTGCTAATGCTCCACTTCCAAGAGGCATCTGATCTATTCTTCTTAGATTATCTTTAAATCTCTCTTGATCTCTGTTGTACATTTCAAGATATGCTAAGAAATAATGGGCAAGTCTTATAGGTTGTGCTCTTTGAAGATGTGTATAAGCAGGCATAACAATATCAACAGTTTCTTCTGCTTTTTTTAGTAAAGCTTTTTTTAATTCTTCTAAAAGATTTATTATATTATTAGTTTCTTCTTTTAAATAAAGTCTAAAAGCTGTAATTACTTGATCATTTCTACTTCTTCCAGTATGAAGTTTTCCTCCAGTATCACCAATTTTTTCAATTAAAGCTTTTTCTATATTCATATGTACATCTTCAAGCTCTTTTTTCCATTCAAATTTCCCTTCTTCTATTTCTTTTTTTATTTCTTCTAATCCTTTTATTATTTTCTCAGAATCTTCTTTTGGTATTATCCCTTGTTTACCAAGCATTCTTGCATGAGCAATACTTCCTTTTATATCGTAAAGAGCAAGTTCTTTATCAAAAGAAATACTTTCTGTAAACTCTTCTACAAACTCATCTGTTCCTTCTGAGAATCTACCGCCCCATAACTTTTTCTTTTCCATTTTCACCTCTAAGATTAAAATTTGTCTGATATACTAAATATATGAAGAAATATATAATTATAATACTTTTTATACTGCTTTTTGTAAATGGCCTTGGTATATGTGTATTTTATAAAGATAAAAAAGAAAAAGAAGATATTTTATATAAAAATTCCATTAAAAATTTAAGATCAAATTTTAACTCTGTAAAACGTCAATACAAAAAATTAATAAATTATGCATTTTATAAAGATATAAATAACAAATACATATTAAGATTAATAAAGAAAAAAAATAAAAAGAAGCTAACCTATGAGCTTAAAAGAATTTTTAATTATTTAAGAAGAGAAAATGTAGATAAAATCTTTATATTAGATCTTACTGGAAAGCTTATAGCAGGTGTGTCTAAGGATAAACTCTCAAATCAATTTAAGCCTGAAAAGTTAGCATCTATTCAATATGTTTATCCATTAACCTATAAAAATAGTTTTTTAGGAAATATATATTTTTCAATTCCATTTTCTGTTATTCAGGAAGAGCTAAATAAAATTTTTCCTGAAACTTATCTTTTTTTATTAAATAAAGATATTATTGTAGATAAAATTAAAAGAAAAACTACAAAAATTGCAATTCCTTCTGAAATATCAGCTAATTTTTACTATGAAAATATGACTTTAAAAAATATTCCTATTAGTTTAATTAATAGCAAAATTAAAGAAGAAGTACAACCATTTTTAAGTTTAAAAAAGCCTATTTCTTTAGTTTATAAATACAAAAATAACTATATTTTAATTTCTTTTTATCCTGTATATAATCTAAAACAACAATTTATAGGATATTTAGTTTCTTATTCAGTAGATAATACTTATGGTGTAATTATAAAATCTTACTATTTAAATATAATATTAACTTTTTTAATCTCTATTGTTTTAGCTATTTTAGTTTATATAACTATAAAAAATATAGAAAGATTTAGATATTTAGCAGAAACAGACAGGCTTACAGATTTATATAATAAAGGTAAATTTAATGAAGTTTTATCTCAAGAGATTGAAAGAGCAAGAAGATATAAAAGGCCTTTATCTTTAATTGTTTTTGATATAGATCACTTTAAAAAGATTAATGATACTTATGGACATAAAGTTGGAGATGAAGTTTTAAAGGCTTTAGCAAAATTAGTAAGGAAAAAGGTAAGAAAGACAGATTTTGTAGCAAGATGGGGTGGTGAAGAGTTTGTAATTTTAGCTCCAGAAACAGACTTAGAAGGAGCTAAAAAATTAGCAGAAAAGATAAGACAAGCTGTTGAAAACTATGAATTTCCAACTGTTAAAAAAGTTACTATAAGCTTAGGTGTAGCCCAATTAAAAGAAGATGATACTCCAGATGACTTTATAGTAAGGGCAGATAAAGCCCTTTATAAAGCAAAAGAAGGTGGTAGAAATCAAGTTCAAGTTACAGATTAATTTAAAAGCTGTTTTAAATAGCTATCTATCTCTTTTATACTTTCTGCAATTATGTCATATCTAATTTTGAATCTCTCTTCTTTTTTAAATTCTCTGTATTCTTTATGTAAACCTTTGTCATCTTCCATTTCTTTATATACAGATGCAGGTCTAAGTAAAATTCTTACAATCTTTCCATCAGGCTTTATAAAAACAAGATAAGGAACATCTACCTTTGCAATATTGTAATTTCTAATTGCATCTGAGTATGCTCTATATACAGGGATTTTTAACGGAAGTTTTCTTTTAGCTTCTTGCAATTCTTCACCATTTGACTTACTAAGTAGAACAGCCATAAATTTTATTTTGTCTTTATATTTATCATAAAGTTTATTCATTTCTGGTAAGAAATAATAAGTTCCTGGTCTATCTCCTATAGCCCAAAATATTATTAATATAGGTTTTCCTTCTTTTTTTTCTTCTTTCAAAATATCTGAAAAATGATATTCTTTACATCTTTTTTTCCATTCTCCATTTTCTTTATAATAAATCTCACTAGGACCATACTGGCATTCTTCAGATAAGAACGTGAAATCTGGAGCTTTTTCTCCTATTAAGATATTTTCTTCGTAAGCAAAAGAAAAACCAAGGACAAATAAAATTGCTAAGAATAAGCTTTTTATTCTCATTTTATCACCTCTTTTCCAAAATTTTTTTCTCTATCTTTTTCTATTTTAAACATATTAACATATGTTATTTCATTTATATCTTTATCTGAATCAAAATTTATGTGGATATAATTTCCTGTAAGTCCTAATTTCTTTCCATTTTTTTCACCAATAATTAAAACTTCTAAATCTTTATTTAAATACTTTTTTCTGAAGTTATAATTTTTTTCTTCTGAAATCTTTCTTAAAATTTTAGTTCTTTCTTTTTTTTCTGTAGGATGTACTTTATCTCCAAATTTTACTGCTGAAGTATTTTCTCTTTGTGAATAGGTAAATATATGCATATAAGCAAAAGGTATTTCTTTTATAATTTTTACACTTTTTTCAAATTCTTCTCTTGTTTCAGTTGGAAAACCTGTAATTATATCTGTACCTATTGCTGTCTCTGGTCTTCTTTTTAAAATCTTATTTACAATATCAATATATTGAGAAACTGTATAATTTCTTTTCATATCTTTTAATACTTTATCGCTTGCAGACTGCATAGAAAGATGAAAATGAGGAGCTATTTTTTCTTCTGAAGTTAATAATGAAAGTAGATTTTCATCAATCTCATTTATTCCCATAGATGAAAGTCTTATTCTGTAAAGTTCTTTTATATTTATTAATCTTTTTAATAAATTATATAAATATCCTTCTTTATGGTCGTATCCATATTGAGAAAGTTGAGTACCTGTTAAAACTATCTCTTTGAAACCTTTATTTACTAATATTTTTACTTGATTTTCTATATCTTCTATTTTTGCACTTCTTACTTTTCCTCTTGCAAATGGGATAATACAAAATGAGCAGAAACTATTACATCCTTCTTGAACTTTTAGTATAGGTCTTGCTCCTTCATAGAAAGTGCTTATTTGGAAAGTTTCAAACTCATTTTTCCTGAAAATATTATCTATGAAAACTTTTTCTTCTTTTCTTTCATTTATATAGTTCTCTACTATTTCATAAACAGTAGTTTTATGGGAATTTCCTATTACTAAATCTATCTCATCTATCTGAGCAAGTTTTTCAGGGCTTACTTGTGCATAACAACCTGTAGCTACTACTATAGCATTAGGGTTTCTTCTTTTTGCTTGTCTTAAAACCTTTCTTGAAGTTCTATCTGCATCATTTGTTACTGTGCATGTATTTACAATATATATATCTGCTTTTTCATCAAAAGGTATAATCTGATAACCTTTATTGCTAAACTTTTCTTCTAAAGCAGAGGTTTCAAACTGATTCATCCTACAACCAAGAGTAGAGAATGCAACCTTCATAGAATTTTCCATTTATTTCCTCAGTATTAAATAATAATCTATTGAAATTTTAGTATAAATCAAAATATTATCAACTGTTTTTATCATAAATTTGTAGTAAAATTCTTTTAAGAAAAAAAGCTTTAATTTATGGTAAAAAATGAAAAAGATAGGATATAGCATAGGTATTACAAGGCCAAATAGAATAGAATTTATTACAGATTTTCCTGTAAGGCTTGGTCAGTTTGTTATTCTTGAGTATGAAGAAAATGGTAAAAATCACCAACTACTTGGAATGATTCAAAAACTTGAAAGGGAAAATCCATTTTTAAAGGATGTTGCTTTTGTTTCTCAAGTAGAAGGAATGAGAGAATTTTCTAATCCTGAAACTATTATAAGAGGAGAGATAAATATATTAGGACTTATAGTGGAAACTGATAATGAGATTTTCTTACAAGTACCAAGAACACCACCACTTCCAGCATCTCCTATATATGAGGCAGATCCAGAGCTTTTAAAAAAACTTTTTGGTTCCAAAAAAGAAAGCTTTGTGAAAATTGGAACATTACTTTCTGAAAAAGAAGAAGTGCCAGTTTATATAGATATAAATCAGGTTGTTTTAAGACATCTTGCCATATTAGCAGTAACAGGAGCAGGGAAATCAAATACAGTTTCAGTATTACTGAAAAATATAGTTGATAAAAAAGGAACAGCAGTAGTTTTTGATTTTCATGGAGAATATACTAAAACAAAAATTACAAGAAATGGAAAAATTGCAGTAAATCATATAAAACCTTTTATAAATCCTGTACATCTTAAAGTAAAAGAGTTTGCATCTTTAATAGGAATAAAACAAAATGCCCATGTTCAGTATAGATATTTTAGACTTGCTTTAGAAAATCTACTTTCTGATTTAAAAGAAGAAAAAGGTGAGGACTGGGAAAGATTTTTATCCACAGAAGAGTTTTTAGATAGATTAAAAGAAGAAGTAGAAAATATTGCAAATACAGATGAAGAATCAAATAAGAAAAAGATTAAAGGAAAAGTAAAAGATGATTCTTTATATGAAGTTTTAAATAAACTTGAAGATACATACTTGGAACTTGGACATATTATAAAGCTTGGAGTACCACCATTAATTGATGTAATTAAGGAAGGTTATATAAATGTTTTTGATTTTTCAGAACTTGATGAAGATGTAGCAGATACAATAGCATCAAATATTTTAAGATGGAGTTTAGAAGAAAGAAAAAAAGCAGTAAGGCAAGGTGGTTCTAAACTTCCGTTTCCTATATTAATAGTAATAGAAGAAGCTCATATTTTAGCAGGGGAAAAAAGAAATACAGAATCTAAATACTGGATAGGAAGAATTGCAAGGGAAGGTAGAAAATTTGCATTAGGACTTACAATTGTTACTCAAAGACCAAAAGGACTTGATAAAGAGATTCTTTCACAAATGAATAATATGATTATATTAAAACTTGTTGAACCAGAAGATCAAAAACATGTTCAAAGAGCAAGTGAATCTCTTTCTGCTGAGTTAATGGAATACCTACCTTCTTTAAATCCGGGAGAAGCTATCCTACTTGGTAATATGACTAAAATACCTTTACTTGTAAAAATAGATAAAGCTAAGGAAAAAATAGAAGGAAACGATATAAATGTAGTAGATGAATGGGCTAATACTAATATAAAAGAAAATTCTTCAGATATTTTAGATGAGTTAGATTATATATAATGAAGTTATTTAAAAATAGAGAAGAAGCTGGCAATTTAATAGGAAAATATTTAAACAAATATCTTGAAGATAAAGAAGATGCAATAATCCTTGCCATACCAAGAGGTGGAGTACCAGTTGCTTATTATGTAGCAAAAGAAACAGGAATTCCTTTTTATTTTGTAATCTCAAGTAAGATAACATCTCCTTCTGATCCCGAGCTTGCCCTTGGAGCTGTTGATATTGAAGGAAATTATGTAATATCAGATTTTGCAAGAAGAATATATAATCAAGAACAATTAGAAATATTCAAAAAAATGGCTTTAGAAAAAAATAAAGAAAAAGCAAAAAAATATGGATTTAAAGATATAGATTTAAAAGATAAAATAGCTATAATTGTAGATGATGGAGTTGCTACAGGATATACTGCTATTGTTTCATCTCTTTATGCAAAGAAAAAAGGAGCTAAAAAAGTAATACTGGCTGTACCTGTTTGTCCTTCTGATGCTATTTATAGATTAAAAGATTATTTTAATGATATTATCTGTTTAGAAAGAATAGATAGCCCTTATTTTGCAGTTGGTATGTATTATGAAGATTTTCATCAAGTTGAAGATGAAGAATTTTTTGATTATATAGAAAAAGCAAAAAAAGAAAAAATATTTTTAGAAAAGGAGTAAATTTTGAGTTTAAAAGATTTTATAATTCCTGCAGTAGATATAAAAGATGGAAAAGCAGTAAGACTTTTTAAAGGTGATCCAAATGCAGTTAAAGTTTATGCAGATAATCCTATAGATATGGCAAAAATATGGGAAGAAAAAGGAGCAAAACATTTACATATAGTTGATCTTGATGGGGCGTTTGAAGGAATTCCAAAAAATTATAAGATTGTTGAGCAGATAGTAAAAAATGTTTCAATACCTATAGAGTTTGGTGGTGGTCTTAGAACTTATGAAGCAGTTAAAACTATGATAGAAATAGGTGTTGAAAGAGTTGTAATAGGAAGTTTAGCTTACCAAGATAAAGAGCTATTTGAAAAAATTGTAAATGATTTTCCTGAAAAAGTAATTCTTGGAATAGATGCAAAAGATGGTAAAGTAGCAATAAAAGGATGGCTTGAAAAAACAGATTTTACTCCTTTAGATTTTGCAAAAATGTTTGAAAATTTTCCTATATGGGGATATTTATACACAGATGTAAATAGAGATGGTGCTTTAGTTGGTCCAAATATTGAAGGTACAAAATATCTTGCAGAAAATCTTAATAAACCTGTAATTGCATCAGGTGGTGTTTCAAGTTTAGAAGATGTAAAAAAACTTTATGAAATAAAAGATGTTGGAATTTATGGTGTAGTAGTTGGAAAAGCTCTTTATGAAGGAAAGATAAATTTAGAAGAGGTAGATTAAATGCAGATGATAAATACAGATAAAGCTCCAAAAGCTATAGGTCCTTATTCACAAGCTATAAAGTATGAAAATTTAATTTTTATCTCAGGTCAGATAGCAATAGATCCTAAAACTCAAGGATTGATAGAAGGTGATATAAAAAAGCAAACTGAAAGGATTATGGAAAATATTAAAGCAATTTTAGAAGAAGCAGGATTATCTTTAAATCATGTAATAAAAACTACTATCTATCTAAAAAATATAAATGATTTTCCTGCTTTAAATGAAGTTTATGGAAAATATTTTACAGAGCATAAACCTGCAAGAGCTACCATAGAAGTTTCAAATCTACCTAAGGGTGCTTTAGTAGAGATAGAAGCTATAGCAGGCTTATAATTTTTTTAAATATATTACTGATAAAGGTGGAAGGGTTAAACTGATAGAGTTTTTTCTTCCATGGCATTCAACTTTTTTAGATTTTATTGGTTTTTCATTTTTTATATCTAATCCACCAAACTCTTTATACTGAGAATTAAATATCTCTTTATAAATGCCTTCTTCTGGAACACCTATTCTATAATTTTCTCTTGTAATACCAGAAAAATTACAAACAATAATAATAAAATCATTATCACTTTTTCTAATAAAGCTAATTACATTACTTTTATAATCAAGTTCATCTATCCATTCAAAACCTTTTGCTTCACAATCATACTGATGTAATGCTTTTTCATTTTTATAAAGATTATTTAGTTGTTTTACTAAATTTTGAACTCCTCTATGTTTTGGGTAATCTAATAAATTCCAGTCAAGACTTTCTTTATAATTCCATTCTTTCCACTGGGCAATTTCTCCACCCATAAATAATAATTTTTTTCCTGGAAATGCAGTCATGTATGCAAATAAAGCTCTTAAATTTGAAAATTTTTGGTCATAATCACCGGGCATTTTATTTATAAGAGAACCTTTCATATGAACAACTTCATCATGACTTAAAGGAAGTATATAATTTTCATTGTACATATACACAAAACTAAAAGTTAATTGATGATGGTGATACTGCCTAAATAAAGGATCAACTTTCATATAATTTAAAGTATCATGCATCCATCCCATATTCCATTTAAAACCAAATCCAAGACCTCCTAAATATACAGGCTTTGATACCATTGGAAATGCAGTAGATTCTTCTGCAATAGTCATAATATCAGTAAATTCTTCATAAACTGCTTTATTTAGCTGTTTTAAAAACTCTATTGCTTCTAAATTTTCATTTCCTCCATATTTGTTTGGTATCCATTCTCCTTCTTTTCTTGCATAATCAAGGTAAAGCATTGATGCTACTGCATCAACTCTAATTCCATCTATATGATATTTTTCAAACCAAAACATTGCACTTGATATTAAAAATGCTCTAACTTCATTTTTTCCATAATCAAATATTGCACTTCCCCATTCTGGATGATAAGCCATTCTTGGATCTGGATGCTCATAAAGAGGCGTTCCATCAAAATTTATAAGTCCATGTCCATCTACTGCAAAATGAGAAGGAACCCAGTCTATAATAACTCCTATATCATTTTGGTGCATAATATCTACAAACTGCATAAACTCTTTTGGCGTACCAAACCTAGAAGTTGGTGCAAAATATCCAACAGTTTGATAACCCCAAGAACCATCAAATGGATATTCTGTAATTGGCATTAATTCAATATGAGTATAACCCATTTCTTTTACATACTTAACAAGCTCTTCAGCTAATTCTGTATATGTTAAATACTGATTGTTTAATTTTCTTTTCCATGAACCTAAATGAACTTCATAAATATTGATTGGTGCTAAATGATTATTTTTTTCTATTCTATTTTCCATCCAATCTTTATCTTTCCATTGGTATCCTTTTATATCATAGGTAATAGTTGCTGATTTTGGTGGTTTTTCAAAGAAAAATCCATAAGGATCACTTTTTTCATTTACTATTCCATTATGTTTTGAGTATATTTTGTATTTATATGTTAATCCTTCTTGAACGCCTTCAATAAATCCTTCCCATATTCCACTTCCATCTTCTCTTTTCTTTAATGGATGTACTTTATCATCATAATTATTAAAATCCCCAATAACACTTACTTTTTCTGCATTTGGTGCCCATACACTAAAATAAACTCCTTTTTTACCTTCTCTTTCCATAAAATGAGCACCAAACTTTTCATAAAGTTTTCTATGGGTTCCTTCTTTAAAAAGATATATATCAAAATCTGTAAACCTTGATATATCGTAATAGATTTTATGCATCTATACCTCTTATTTTTTTATAAACTTTTTCATATTTCTTAGCTGAGTTTTCCCAACTAAATCTTTTCCTCATTCCTCTTTCTTGCATTTTTTTTATAGCATCTTTATCATTTTTCCAAGTATCTACTGCCCATTTTACTGTGTTATATAAAGCTTCTGGTGTTGCATCCCAAAATTTAAAACCTGTTCCTTCTTTTGTAATTGGATTAAAATTTTCTATAGTATCATCAAGACCTCCAGTTGCTCTAACTATAGGAATAGTTCCATATCTTAAAGAGTAAATCTGATTTAAGCCACAAGGTTCAAATAATGAAGGCATTAAAAATAAATCACTTCCTGCTTCTATTTTATGGGCTAACTGGTTGTTATATCCTATATAGCATCCAAATTTTTTTGGATATTTTGAAGATATTTCGCTGAAAAAATGTTCTGCCCATTTCTCTCCTGTTCCAAGAATTACATACTGAGCATCTAATTCTAAAAGTTTATCAATAGCTCCTGCTATTAATCCTATCCCTTTTTGTTCTACTAATCTTCCTATAAATCCAATTAAAGGAATATCATTCCTTTCTGGAAGATTAAATATTTTCTGTAAATCTTTTTTACATTCTTTTTTGCCATCCATGTTATCTATATCATAATTTTTAACTATATATTTATCTATCTTTGGGTTCCATTTTGTATAATCAACTCCGTTTAATATTCCATAAAGCTTATAACTATGAGCTTTAATATGGTCATCTAATCCAAATCCATACTCTTTTGTTTGAATTTCTTGGGCATATTTTTTACTTACAGTTGTTATTGCATCTGCATGATAAATTCCGCCTTTTAATATATTAATAGCTCCAAGGGCTTCCATCTCATAAGGATTAAAATGCTCCCATCCTATTTCTAATATTTCCATATCTTCTTTTGGAAAAATTCCTTGATGTTGCAGATTATGTATTGTTAAAACAGATTTAGAATCTTTAAAAATATCTTCATTTTTATATCTTGTATTTTTTAAAATAGGTATTGCCGCTGTATGCCAATCGTTTGCATGTAATATATCTGGTTTAAATCCTATTTTTTTACAAAGTTCCATACTTGCTTTAGAAAAAAATATAAATCTTTTGTCATTATCTCCATATGAGTATCCATTTTCATTTGTATATAGATTTTTTCTTCCAAAAAATAGTTCATAATCTATAAAGTATATTTCAACATCTGAATCTGGAATATAACTTTTATAAACTCCTGCATATAATTCTCCCATTTTACCCATAGGCACAGATAATGGGCCAGGAATATGCTCTAAATTCTTTCTATCTATTTCATAATATCTTGGCATTACAACAATTATATTGTGTCCTAACTTTTTTAATGCTTTTGGTAAAGCCTCTCCAAAATCTGCTAATCCTCCAGTTTTTGCAAAAGATGCAACTTCTGATATTGTAAATAGTATATTAAATCCCATTTTCCATAACTCCTCTTAATAAGGTTGCTACTTTTTCAGGTAATACAGGATTTATTTTCATATTTGTTGATAGCTCAAATCCTGCTAATCTGTAAATTCTTGGCATTATCCTTATATAAAATCTCCAAAAATATTTTATATCTTCAAAAAACTCTTCTATCTCAAAATTTTTATTTATTGGTGGATTTCCAAAAGATATATTAAAATCAAAATCTCCAAGTTCTTCATAAAGGGCATCTATTACTTTTTTTAGGATATTAGATAACTCTTTTAAATCTTGATTATCTAAATCAATTATAGATGATTTTTGTTTTTTTGGAATTATCATTATCTCAAATGGAAAACTACTTGCAAATGGTGCAAAAGCTATAAAAAAATCTGTTGATATTATTACTCTTTTATTTTCAAACTCTTCATTTGTAATTATATCTTCAAAAATAGTTCTTCCATGTTCTTTGTAATAATTAAATGCTCTTTTTAATATCCATAAAGAGCTTTTAGGAACTATTGGAAGAGCTATAAGCTGTGTATGTGGATGGCTTTGACTTGCTCCTGCTAATTTTCCTTGGTTTTTGAAAAAAACTAAATATATCAATCTTGTATCTTTTTTTAAATCTACTGCTCTTTCTCTTATTACATAAAGCCAGTTATAATACTCTTCTAATGTAAAATCATTCATTTTAAAAAGATGTCTTGGTGTATCTATAATAACTTCATGGGCTCCAAATCCTTCTATTTTTTCAAAGATTCCAATCTGGGTTGATATTAAAGGTGCTTCAATTTTTAAAGCTTTATATAAGTTTGGAACAACTCTTACTTTCCATTTATTCCCATCTCTTAAAGAGTAAATCTCATTTGGTGTTAGATGTTCATTTCCAGGACAAAATGGACAATCTTTTATGGAAATTTCTTTTATCTCTTTTTTTTCTTTAAAACTATCTGGTTTTCTTAATCTTTCAGGTGCTATTATTACATATTCATCATTTATTAAATCATATCTTATTTCAGACATTTTCTATGCTTAAACTCCCATTTATATTTAATTGTTTTTCTAAGGAAAAGATTAAGGCAAAACTTACTCCTTGAATAATAAAATCAACTCCTTTTTCATTTTGAGAAAGGGTTTTTATTAATGTTGAATAAAATGAAAAACTATTATCTGTAGAAATTAAAATCTTATTTTTGGTGTATAAATCTAAAATCTCTATCTGTTTTATATTATTTATTTCCAAATCGTTAAGAGAATTTTTGTTATTTATAAAAATATTTTCTAAATTTGCAAAATGGAAATTAAACTCAAGGATATATAAATATTTATTTATACTTTCAGTATCTACTTTAATATTAAAATCTATTTTATTTTTTTCAGTAATATATCTTTTTTCTATTGTTGTAGGATAGGTTTTGTCCTGATATATCCCACCAATCCTTTTAAATTTTATTGTATTGCCTTCTTTTTTTAGCTGAAATGGTTGATTTGTAAAATCTCCAAGTTCTTTAAAACTACATTTTTTAAAATTTTCTAAATTAAAAGAGTTATCACTAATATGGTCTATAAAGGAATTTTTTATATACCAGTCATAAACTATCTCATTTTTTGTTTTTTCATCAATAGTTGGATGTATTTCATGGATTGTTACTACTTTTTTGTCTTTTTTGTTTTGATTATTATTTATTAGTTCTTCATGATAAGCTTCTTTTCTTCTTGTTAAGGTGTTTTGGAAATTAAAACAACTTTTTCTATCATCAAGTTCTATAAGCTGTCCACCATATTTTGAGTAAAAACGAGCTATTAAGTTTTCTGTAATTATCTTTACTTCTTCAAATCCATCTAAATCATTATCATTAATCTCAATTATATTTTTATTTTTATATCTTAAATTTTCACATTCTATAATGTATCTATATGCATTATCTCTTAAATTTGGAAGATATAAACCACCAAATACTCCATGCCAAAGAACATCATTACATTGAGATTTATATAGATAATCTAGATATTTTTCATCTTTTAGTTTATTTTTAGAACATTCTAACATTCTTTTATGAATTCTATTTGATTCTTCATATTTAACAAAAAAGTTTTTCCATAAACCACTTTTTAAAAACTTTATTGCTATATCTTCTCCAAGCTGTTTTTTTAACTTTTTTATTTCTATAGCTTCTTCTGTATTTAAGCTCCATTCTCCCATTTCATAATAAGAAACATTAGGGATATAAGCTAATCCTTTTGGTTTATACTGATTAAAATATTCATTATAATGGATTGGTATAATTTCTTTATTTTCTAAGATTTTTTCTATAAACTGTTTTAGCCAACCTTTTTCATAAACCCATCCATAAGTATTTGGCCATAATCCAAACTTTTCTAAATCATCAAATATTATTGCTACTTCTTTTCTACTTTTTATACTTTTTATAGCTATATCAACTTCTTTAAATGGAATATCATATCTAAGTCTTTTTGATATTGGAAAAAGTCCTATGATTTCTCCACCTTCTTCTGTTAGGTAATAACCATTTAAATCTTTTTCATCAAATCCAACATTTATAAAATGGTAATCATCTACCATACAATAATCAAAACCAGTTTCTTTCAAATCTGATATTATCCCACTTTCCCATACTCTCTCTGTAAGCCAAATACCTTTTGGTTCTTGATTAAACTCTTTTTTTAAAAATGAATTTAATTTTTTTAACTGATTAATTCTATCTTCTTTTGGAATTGAGCTTAAAATCGGCTCGTAATATCCTCCTCCAAATATCTCAATACTACCTTTATTAATTAAATACTTTATATTTTCAAAAACTGTAGAATATTCATATTTTATTTTTTCAAAAAGCCATCCACTACAATGTAAAGAGAACTTAAATTCTGGATAATCTTTTAATACTTCAAAAAATGGTGCATAACATTTTTCTATGGCATTATCTATAGCTTCTTTTAAGTTATCTACAGGTTGGTGCATATGAACACCAAATAAAAGTAAAGTTTTCATACAAACCAACACCTTTTAAAATCTTCATTTAAATTAATTTTTAGTTCAGTTATTCCAGGTAGAACTTGTAAAATATTATTATCTTTTTGAATCTCTATCCTAAAATAAACAAGCTGTTGATTTATACATTTTTTCTTTATAGCTATTTCTACAATCTCATTTATTGCCATCTTAATACAATCATCTTCATATACATTTTTATCTGTATTTAATGAAAATAGGTTTTTTTCTCTTAAGAATATATTGATTTTTGAGCCTTTTAATTTTTTTATATCTCCATCAAGTCTTAAATATATATTTTCTTCATCTTCTCCCCAGTAGATTTTACTAATAATGTTTTTTTGTTTTTGCATTGTTGTATAAGCTTTTTCTTCATCTATAAGTCCACTATCAAGCCATTCAAAAAAAGAAGTTTCTTTACCATCTATAACTGGTGATATATATGATTTTGGCTCCATCACAAAAGATTCTATATTTTTAGATTTTGCAATTGGTATATAGAGATTAGATGGAACAGGTAAGCCTATTAATTTATAAATTTTAATAAGATGGTTTCTAAAAAGAAAATCAAATTCTAAATTAAATTTTGTAAAATGTCCTTTTCCATACCACCAAAACCAATCACTACATTCTGATTTCAAAAATTCTTCTTCTATCTGTTTTATAGTATCTTCATTTAATTCATTTAAATGATGTTTAAAATCTCTTTTTGTTTGAAATATAAGCTCCCAAGCTTTATTTTTTTCTTCATCTCCTATCCAGGTATTAAAATTCCCATATATCCATGATCCAGGTTTTATATTCTCTAAATTTTTAGGTTCTGTACTTAGTATCTCATCCATTGTTTTTGTTTTACAAAAATCTAAAGAAGATATTTCTTCATATAGTTTATTTAAAAAATCTTTTCCATTATTTTTGTAGTATTCCCAAGGGTTTTCACCATCTAATATTACAGATACAATAGAATTTTCAAAATTGTTATTAATATTTTTTAAATGAGTTATAAAATCGTTTACTGCCTTTTCAAAATCCCAAAATTTATAGACAAAACCTATTAAATCACTTAAATTATGGTCTCTAAAAACTATTTTTATACCTTTATGGTTATATAGTTTATATAGATTTTTTCTATTGTTATCTTTTAAAGATTTAAAAAGAATAGCCTCATCTGTAGCTATCCATTTAATATCTTCATCAATATATAAGAATATACTTTTTTCATCTACTGCTCCTTCTGCTGGCCAAAATCCATTTGGTTTTATACCAAAAATTTCTTCATATAGTTTTTTTGCTTTTTTAATATGTAATATTGCATCCTCTTTCAAGCTTTCCGGATTTTTTGGTAGTTTAATATTTTTATCTGCTTCTTTTGCAACATTTATATCTATTAAAAGTGGAAGTATTGGATGGAAATAAGGGGTTGTAGATATAGATATTTTTCCTTCTTCTTGAAGTTTTTTATAAAAAGGTAAAATTTTTGGAATAAAATTTATTAACTCTTCAATTAGGCTATTTTTATCTTCAGATGTAAAATTTTTTCCTTTTTTTAGCAGTTCTTTTACAACTTCAGAGTTTTCTTTTAGATAATTTCCAGTCCAAGACAGTAAATATATAACTTCTAAATCAAGTAACTCTTTATTATTTAAAATATCTTTTTGATACAGTTCTTTATATCTTTCATAAGGCTCTACCATTGTTTTATATGGTGAGCTTTTACATATTTTTATAATAAAATTTTTTTCTTCTTTAGTTAAATCTTTTGTATCTTTTTTTAATAAGATTAAAAATTTATCCTTTTCTGTTTTATATTCTTCATATAATAGAATTTGCTCTATTAAAGTAGGTGTTAAATTAAAAGTAGCTTTTATATTTTCAAATTTAGACACTAAAAAAGGCATATCAAAATAATCTTTTATAGAATGTAGAAAAACCCATGGCATATGCATTATTCCATCTTCATTTAAGTAGCTTGGTTGATGCATATGCCATATAAAATTAAGGGTTAACATTTAGTTTTCCATCCAGTTTTTTATCTTTTCTTCATATTTTTTATGTAATTTATTTCCTATTTCTTCATTCTTTGCTTGCATATATAAATGTAAAAATTCCCCATACTGATCTGGAATTAAAAGTATCCAATCAGTATCATTCTCCCATATTTTCACTCCATCAACTAAGGAATGTTTTTTTCCTTTTGCTTCTTGTATAAATTTTTTCATTATTTTCCCTTTTTTTATTTGAGGGCAAGGAATTTCGCAATGTTTATAAAAGAATTTAACTATATTTTTAGAAATTTCAGCTAAACTTAATTTATATCTGTTTAAAAATTCTAATATTTTTAATGTTGCATACATAGTATCTCTATATGGTACAAACTCTGTAAATGCAAAACTACCTTCTACAGTTGCAACTAAATAGTATTTTTGAAGATCTTCAAGTTTAAAATCTGTATATTTACCATAAGTTATTTCTAAATTTTCAAACTTAACAATATCTGGCGCCCACACAGGTAAAAATACTTTTAGTTTAGTATTTAGATTTTTTGCATGTATATCAACAAGATTTAAAACAACAAGTAAACCTTTGATTTTATCAAGTACTTCTCCTTCTTCTGTAATTATTAGGATTTTCTCTCCATTTGGATAAAGCATAAAACCAGCTTTTAGCCCTAAGGATTTAACTATATTTGACATATCTTTTTTAGAAATATTCTCTAAATGAGGCAAGTTAAATAGTTTTCTTTCATCATAATAACTATTTAATGTAATATGTTCTATTTCTAACTCAGTTAGTATTTCAGGAAATACTTCTCCTAAAATTCCATGCATCATATCAACTGCAATTCTAAAATTTTCACTTGTGATGATTTTAAAATCTACTGTTTCTTTAACCGCATTTTTATATTTTTCTATTTCTACTGCATAATCATTTTCATAAATTTTTCCTATTTGATAATAATCAACTCTTCTAAATTTCTCTTTGAAGAATGCTTTTTCTACTGCTTTAGCAGTATTTGTACTTATTCTAAGTCCATGCTCATTAAAAAAGGTTGCCTCTGTTGAAAATGGATCAACAGAACTTTGTTTAAAATAAACCCCACCTACAATCTCTGGGTTTGTATAAATCTCATGTCTTAATACAGAGATAGGAACTCCTCCTAAATCAACAACATTTATACCAGAAGATAAAAGACCTCCTAAGAATGATCTTTTAAGCATTCTAGCACTTTTATCTTTATCTCTTGCAGTAGCTATTTTTGCTCCAACAGGTAAAACAGTAGCAAAAGCTTCTGCTAATTTTGTTGCCATATCACAACTAAATTCAATATTACTTTTACCTACGACACTACCATGTTCAAAAATAGAGCTTTTATATCTATCTCCAAATACAATATTATTATTTACTATTGAAGCTGGGTCTATCTTTTTATCTGGCCATATAGTAACATCTTGCTCTATTTTTACTAAATCTCCAATTTTACAATTTCTTGCAAGTATTAATCCTGCTTTTGCTTCAACATTATCTCCTATTTCATTATTTTCACATATAACCCCATTATCTAAAATAAAGTTTTTACCTATTTTTATATCATGCCATAAAACAGAATTTCTTATTTTTCCATTTTCTCCTATTTCTACATTATCACCTATTACCACATTATTAAGTTTTACACCTTTTCCAAGTTTTACATTATTCCCAATTACTACATTTCCAACAATCTCTACAGAGTTATCTATTTGACTATCTCCAGTTAAATAAAGTTTTCCATCAGGATATTCTACAACCTTTCCTGGAATTTCAAAATTTAATCTTTCATTTAAAATATCTTGATGGACTTCTCTATAACTATCTGGATTTCCAACATCTCTCCAGTAGCCTTCCATATTTATTCCATATAAATCAATACCTTTTTCCATAAGTAGTGGAAATAGATTTTTAGCAAAATCAAAATTTTCTTTTAATGGAATAAAATCTAAGATTTCAGGTTCTATTACATATATTCCTGTATTTATGGTATCGCTAAAAACTTCACCCCAACTTGGTTTTTCTAAAAATTTCTCTATTTTTTGATTTTCATCTGTAATAACAATTCCAAACTCTAAAGGATTTTCAACTGAGGTTAAAGCAATACTTAGTTTTGAGTTTTTCTTTCTATGTTCAGAGATAATCTTTTTAAAATCAAAATCTGTTACTAAATCTCCACTTACAACCATAAATGTAGTATCTAAAAACTCTTGTGCAAACTTTACTGCTCCTGCAGTACCATAATCATCATCAGGTAAAACATAATGTATTTTTACTCCCCATTTACTACCATCTTTGAAATAGTTTTTTATCACATCAGGTTTGAAATATAGTAAAATTACAACTTCATCAATTCCTGTTCTTTTTAACTTTTTTAGTATATGTTCCATCATTGGAAAATTTACAACTGGAAGCATTGGTTTTGGTACAGATGCAGTTAAAGGTTGAATTCTTGTACCAAAACCACCAGCCATTAAAACTGCTTTTACATTTGACATGAACCTTCCTTTATCTTATATTTTTAAAACAGAATTTTTACTACCAAAAGGACTATAAACAGTTTCCACTGTATCGTCCCAAATCCATTTATTACCATCAATAAGATAACCAAACTCATATGTTTGGTTAGCTGGTAAATATTTTCTAATATAAAATTCTCCATTTTTCTTTTTTTTCATTTCTTCCGGTTGCCAGTCATTCCAACTTCCTTTTATCTCTACTTTTTCGCATTCTAAAACAGGAGTAGTAAAAGTAACCCAAGCTTTATTTCCTTTTTTAGCTATCTTTACCAAACTTTTTTCCCTCCTTTTAAAATAAATATAGCTTTTAAGCTTTAAGCTGTCTATATTAATCTTTTTTAGTTATTTCTTTTGTAATTGGAATATAAAATTTTTCTAAATAATCTTTCATCATTCTTCTTGCACTAAATCTTGGAGATACTGAAATCATTGCTTCTTTCATTTTTCTTATCCATTTGTAAGGAATACCGTCACTATTTCTATCATAATAAAGAGGTATAACTTCATTTTCCAATAGGTTGTAAAGTTCTTCTGCATCTTTTGAATCATCTGCAGGCTCTTGTCCAAAAACCCAACCATTTTTACCATTATATCCTTCTACCCACCAGCCATCATTAGATGATAAATGTAAAACTCCATTCATAGATGCTTTCATTCCACTTGTTCCACAAGCTTCAAGAGGAGGTTTTGGAGTATTAAGCCATAAATCAACACCTTTTACTAAATATCTTGCTACTAATTTTCCATAATCTTCAATAAATACTATTCTTCCTTTAAATTTAGGATCTTGAGCTATTTTAAATATTTTTTGGATGATCTTTTTACCTGGAATATCTGCTGGATGTGCTTTACCTGCAAATATAATCTGAACAGGCTTTGATTCATTGTTTATTATCTTTTCTAATCTTTCTAAATCATAAAGTATTAAATCTGGCCTTTTATATGAAGTCATTCTTCTGGCAAAGCCAATTGTTAAAATATCAGGATCAAGCATAACCCCTTCAGCAATAATAACAGATGGATCTGCTTCTTCATTTGCCCATTTCTTTCTTGCTTTCTCTCTTATAAAATTAATCATCCTTACTTTGTTTTTGTATTTAATTTCCCAAAGTTTTTTATCATCTATATCTAAAATCTTTTCCCATATATCAGGATTATCTTGAAGTATTAGCCATCTATCTCCTAATATTTCTTCATAAATATCGTAAAGCTCTTCATCAAGCCAAGTAGGTATATGTACTCCATTTGTTACATAATCAACTGGTACATCTTTTTCATTTTCTTTTTCAAATACATGTTTCCATATTTTCTTTGTAGTTTCACAATGTTTTTTACTTACTGCATTTCTATAATTACACATTCTAAGGGCAAAAACAGTCATATTAAAACCAGAAGGATCATCTGGATTTATTCCAAAACTTAAAAACTGTTCTTTTGTCATTCCTAAATGTTGCCAATAATCTTGAAAATATTTGCTCATCATATCAAAACTATATACATCTGTTGCTGCTTGTAGAGGTGTATGAGTTGTAAAAATAGAACTTCTTTTAACCTTTTCTATAGCTTCATCTAATGTTAAATTTTCATCTTCTACAAAATTTCTAATTCTTTCAAATATAGCAAAAGCTGGATGTCCTTCATTTAAGTGTAATATTGAATACTCAATACCAAGCTCTTTCAAAACTTTATAACCACCAATTCCTAAAACTATCTGTTGTCTTAATCTTTGTTGTAAATCAGGTGTATAAAGTCTATAAGAAATTTCTCTATCCCAAGGATCATTTTGTTCTATATCTGTATCAAGTAAATATAAAGAAACCTTCCCTACATTTACTTTCCATATTGCCGCATAAACAGGAGGATCAATAAAAGGCACTTGAATTATAAAATGATTTCCATTTTTATCTAAAACCCTTTCTATTGGAGCTAAATCTTTTTGTAGCTCTTCTTTTGTTCCATGTTGCCAGCCATCTGAACCTATTACCTGTTTTACATATCCATGAGGATACATAAATCCTATTCCAACTATTGGTATATTCATATCACTAGATTCTTTTAAGATATCTCCTGCTAATATCCCAAGTCCCCCTGAATATATAGGAATTGTATGATGTAATCCAAATTCTGCACAAAAATAAGCAATTGGAAGAGGTTTTTCTTTAGCATATATATTAGTATCATTCATATAATCTTTAAAAAGAGCATAAACATATTTATACTCTTTCATAAAGTTTTCATCTTTAGTAAGACTTTCTAAGTATTCCTTAGGTAAATTTTTTAATACTGCAATAGGATTATTTTCACTTTCTTTCCATAAATATGGATTTAAAATTCTAAAAAGATTTTCTCCTCTTGGATTCCATGTCCACCATAAATTTAGAGCAATTTCACTTAAACCTTTTATTTCTTCAGGTAAAGATGGTATTATAATATTTGCAGAAGGATCTTTATTCATTTTGCATCCCCAATTTTTTATATTAGCTCTGATTATATCAAAATTTTGTTAAAATTTTATGAAAGTATAAAAAAGAAAGGGGTAAAAATGATTAAAATTTTAGAAGTAATAACTCAAAAAAGAACTCATTTTGTAGATATTACAGATCAAGTTCAAGAAGTTTTAGATGAGATAAGAATAAAAGATGGAATATGTTATCTATATGTTCCTCATACTACTGCAGGGATATTTATAAATGAAAATGCAGATCCAGATGTAAAATGGGATGTAGAGCAAACCCTTGAAAAACTTGTACCTTGGAATGATGACTATAAACATATAGAAGGAAATGCTGCAGCCCATATAAAATCTATTCTTGTAGGAACAAATACTTTTGTGCCAATAGAAAATGGAAAATTATTACTTGGAACTTGGCAAGGGATATTTTTTGCTGAATTTGATGGTCCAAGAACAAGAAAGGTTTATATAAAAATAATAAAAGATTAAAAAGAAGGAGGCTTAAAGCCTCCTTAAGTCAAGCATAGGTTTAGCAGCAGCAACAGGATGCTATAGCATCCTGCTTATTTAAAATGTATATCCTGCTTCTACTCTAAATACTACATTTGAATCATCAACATATCCCCCAGCTGCATCAGAGCCAGATATTCCTTCTTTCTTATCATAGTTATAATAAAAAGCTTCAGCTCTTAAATAACCAGATTTAAATTTGTAAGTTGGAGTAATAGCAATATCATATCCTTTATTGTTATTATAAGCGCCTGAACCATTATCATCAAAAGATTCTAATCTGATTGGTAAAGATATATTTCCAGCTTTTGGAATTATATAAAAAGCTACTCCATAACCATTATTATTTTTTCCTATTTGATAATCTCCATTTACTGCTACATCTAAGTTTTCCATTAAAGATGTAGATAAAATAATATCTACAATATCAGGTTCAGATGGATTATTCTTATCATAATAAGAAGCTACATATTCTATATTATTTAATTTTCCTATAGAACCAACTGACCAAGCACCGCTATTTCCATCATCATTAACTTCCGCAAAAACATTTAAATCTTCAGTGAAAGAATATGTTAATCTTGCACCACCATAATAAACAGGTTGTGCACTCCATACTTTACCTAGTGTAATATTTGGATTTGCATATGTGTTTGCAACTTCATAACCAACATTCGTTGTAAGAACTCCAGCATCAAGGGTTATATTTTCTATAGGTTTTATTGTTAAATATCCATATTGGAATCCAAATTGATCTCCTGTAGTAGATGGCTTATTTGATGATAAATATCCGATTGCTGCAGTAAAACCTATATCTCCTGTTTCAGCATCTTTTGAAAATTCAAGTAAAAAGTTATTTAGTTCAAATCCTTCTGCTGTAGAATCTGCATAAGAGTATCCTGCAGAAATTCCGCCACTTACTTTAACTGGAAGTTTTAAATTAACCTCAGCAGCATTTACTGAAGTTAAGAGTCCTGCTACTGTTAAAAATCCTACTAATTTTTTCATACTACATACCTCCTTTAGATATAAAATTTTATAAATTAAAGCCTCTTTCTCCATGGGTTGTTTCATCAAGTCCTACAGTTTCTGATTCTTCGTCAACTCTTGCACCTTTAGTTAATACCTTAGCTACAAAAAATAAGATAGTAGTCATTATTGCAGTATAAATAATTGTGAAAAGTATTGATTCTACTTGTACCCATATCTGACCTAATCTATCTCCATTTTGTAAAGGAGAACCATCCCATGCTAAAGATTGAAGAGCAAAAATTCCTGTAGCTAAAGCCCCCCACATTCCTGCGAGTCCATGAACACCAAAAGTATCTAAAGAATCATCATATCCAAGAGCTTTTTTAAGGACATAAACACCAAACCATCCTACTATACCAGCCACAAGACCTATAATTAAAGCTCCTATAGCATCTACAAAACCAGCTGCTGGAGTAATTGCTACAAGTCCTGCAATTGCACCTGAAGCTGCACCAAGTAAAGTAGGTTTTTTAGCAGTTATCCATTCCATTAATACCCAGGATATTACTGCTGCTGCTGTTGCTAAATTTGTAGTTAATAAAGCAACTCCTGCCACTTCATTTGCACCAAAAGCTGAACCTGCATTGAAACCAAACCATCCAAACCAAAGTAGACCTGCACCAAGAGCTGTTAACACTACTGAAGATGGAAGAATAGCTGTTTTTTTGTAATCTTTTCTTTTTCCAACTAAAAGAGCTAAAACTAAACCTGTAACCCCTGCATTAATATGAACAACAGTACCACCTGCAAAATCTAAAGCACCAGCTTCAAATAAAAATCCACCACCCCAAACTACATGAGCTATTGGAGCATATACAAATGTTATCCATAAAATTACAAATATAATCCAAGTTGAAAATTTCATTCTTTCAATTACAGCACCTGCAGCAAGGGCTATTGTTATTGCAGCAAAAGTTGATTGAAATGTTGCAAAAACCCATTCAGGATATGTTCCAGATAAAGCTTTATAATCAACTCCATTCATTAAAAATTTACTTAAGCCTCCAACAATAGCATTTAAACTTCCACCTTCTGTAAAAGCTAAAGAATATCCCCATAAAAACCAGACAACAATAGCAACTGCATAAGCCATAAGAACCATCATTACTGTATTAACTACATTTTTAAATCTTGTCATTCCACCATAGAAAAGAATTAATCCCCCTACTGTCATTAAAACAACAAAAGCAGTAGCTGTTATCATCCATGCAGTATCTCCTGTATCCAGCTTTGATTCTCCTGCAAAAGAAATGTAAGGGACTAAGGCTGTTAGCAATAACATAATTTTGCTTTTCATACTAAAACCTCCTAATATTAATTTTTTATAAAGCTGCATTTCCTCTTTCCTCTGTTCTTATTCTTACTGCATCTTCAACAGGAATAATAAAGATTTTTCCATCTCCAACTTTTCCTGTTCTTGCAGATTCAGATATAGCTTTAACTACCTTTTCTACCATCTCATCTTCAACAACTATCTCCATCTTGATTTTTGGTAGAAAATCAATTACATACTCAGCACCTCTATAAAGTTCTGTATGTCCTTTTTGCCTTCCAAAACCTTTTACTTCAGAAATGGTTATCCCAAAATTACCAAGCTCTGTTAAAGCTTCTTTAACTTCATCAAGTTTGAAAGGCTTAATAATTGCTTCTATTTTTTTCATCTTTAAATTCCTCCTTAAATGTTTTGTTTTTATTAATGAAAATTTCATGCCAAAAATGGAAAAGTATTGATATTTAAAGCTTAGATAGAATTTTGATAAATTAAGAGCAGATTTTTATATTGAAATGTTGCATAAAAATTGTGCAACTTATATATTATTGGTGCAATTTATATTCTTCTTTTTCCTTCTAATGCTTTAGAAAGGGTAAAAGTATCTGCATTTTCAAGACTTGCACCAAATGGAAGGCCATAAGCTATTCTTGAAATTTCTATATCTTTATTTTTTAAAAGATTATAAATATAAGTTGAAGTTGCTTCACCTTCTATTGTTGGATTTGTAGCTATTATTATCTCCGTAGCTTTTTCTGCTCTTTTTACAAGAGAAGGAATATTTAAATCCTTTTCTGTAATTCCTTCAAGTGGTGAAAGTCTTCCATGTAAAACATGATAAACACCTTTAAATTTACCTGTTTTTTCTATTGCAAAAGCATCAAAGCTTTCTTCAACTACACAGATTATAGATTTATCTCTATTTTCATCTGAACATATATTACATATTTCATGTTCTGTTAAAAGTCCACATTCTTTACAAGGATTTATTTTATTTAACATATCAAGGAGAGCCCTAATAGTATCTATAGACTCTCCTTTTGGAAGTTTTAATAAATTTTCTACAAATTTTTGAGCAGATTTTTCTCCATATCCCGGCAGTTTTGATATATGCTCTATTGCTTTATGTAAAGCTTCAGGAAGAATCTCTTTTTCCATTAAAATAAATTATCCATTCCAGGTAAATTTGCAGGCAATCCTGATGCTTCTGTCATTTTTTTACTCATAACTTCTTTAGCTCTTGCATTTGCTTCATTTAAAGCAGCTATTAATAAATCCTTTAAAACCTCTTCATTTTCTTCATTTAATAATGATTTGTCTATCTGTATATCTATTACTTCTCCAAGTCCATTTTCAACTATTTTTAACATTCCTCCACCAACTTCAACTTCAATCTCTTCTTTTTTTAATTCTTCTTTTGCTTTTTTTACATTTTCTTGTAAATCTTTAAGCATTTTCATCATATTTCCAAGATCACCAAAATTAAACATTTATTTTATTCCTCCTTATAATTTATAATTTTTCCTTCAAATAAATTTAAAACCTTATCTACTGCCTCGTCTCTTTTTTTGCTCTTTTTTTTCTTATTTTCTGGCTGTGTTTTTATTATAGAAACTTCTTTATTGAAATATTTCTCAATTATATCTTTTTTTGCCACTAAATTATCATATAAAATTTCTGGAGCTTTTATTTCTAATATATTACCTTTATCTTCAATTTTTGATTTTTTTATTGCTGAAGCAACAATAGCTCCAGCTTCTTTACTTATTTTTGCTAATATATACTCCAGATTATCTTTTTTTTCTTCCTTTGCTTCTTCTTTTTTTTCTTCTTTAACTTCTTGCTTTATAGAACTTGTTATTTTTACATTGTCCTTTAAAATATCATCTATATTAGTAAGTTCCTTTATATATTTAATTTTTAATATTGCAAGCTCATATATATTTTTTTCATTTCCAGAGCTTTTAGCTTCTATGAAAGCTTTATTAAAAACTGATTGAACATATATTAAATACTTTAAATCTTCTTTTTCAAATATTTTCCCTTTTTCTTCAATTGCTATATTTATAAGTTCATTATGGATTTCATTTAGTATCTGTTTCCAAAATACTGTTAAGTCTTGTCCTTCTTTATAGAGATTTTCTATTTGAATAATCATCTGTTTTATATCTTTTTCTTTTAAATACTTTAAAAACTGATTTATTACATTTGAAGATATTACTCCAAGTAGTTGCTGAGTTTTTTCTAAGGTAAGTTTTTCTCCTGCATAGGTAGTAGCTTGGTCTAAAAGGCTTGCAGAATCTCTTACTCCACCTTCACTAAATTTTGCTATAAGCTCAACAGCTTCTTCTTCATAAGGTATATTTTCATTTTCTAAAATTTTTATTAAATACTGTTTTATCTGGTTTTCTTTTATAGGTTTAAATAGAAAAACTTGAGTTCTTGATTTTATAGTATCTGGTATTTTATGAAGTTCTGTAGTTGCTAAAATAAATATATTATTTGGTGGTGGTTCTTCTAAGGTCTTTAAAAGTGCATTAAAAGCTTCTTTTGTAAGCATGTGAGCTTCATCTATTATATAAACTTTATATCTTCCTTTAATAGGTGCATAATTTATATTTTCTTTTAAAGCTCTTATATCATCTATTCCTCTATTTGATGCTGCATCTATCTCATACATATCAGGAAATGAGCCTTTATCTATTTCTATACAGTTTTCACAAACTCCACAAGGCTCATCTGTAATACCTTTTTGACAGTTTAAACTTTTAGTTAATATTCTTGCTATTGTTGTTTTACCAACACCACGAGGTCCTGCAAAAATATATCCATGGGAAACCTTGTTTAGTCTAATTGCATTTTTTAAGGTATTTACAACATGCTCTTGACCAACTACAGATTTAAAATCTTTTGGTCTATACTTTCTTGCAAAAGCTTCATAAGTCAAAATATTTACCTCAAATTTAGCTTTATATCTTAAATATAAGCATTATTATAATTATATCCAATATGCTTTTAAATTACCTTTTAACCAATCCCATAGAATTTTTTTAGCTACTCTATCATAATCTATATCTCCACCGGAAATTTTATAGTTAAGTTTTTCTCCAATATTTTCTAATGTTTTTACAGGATTATTATCTACCTTTATTTTATATGCTTTTTCTAAAGCATCAGGTTTTTTTTCTAAAATTTTTTCTAAAAGTTTTATTGCAACATCTACTGGATATTCTAACTTATCTGGTATCCAAGAACCTTTTAGTGCCAAATCTTCTGGATATTCAAGGGTAATAATACCAGGAGTATCTATTAAAAATATATTTTCATCAAGTTTTATAAGCTGTTTACCTCTTGTCATACCAGGTTTAGGAGATGTAGTTGCTACTTTCTTTCTTTTCAAAGAGTTTATTAGTGAAGATTTTCCAACATTTGGATATCCAAGTATACCAACTTTTATAATACCTTTTTCTTTTGCTATTTTTCTTAATAAGGATAATAACTCTTTTAATCCTTTATTATTTTTTACAGAAAAAATAATTGTTGGATATTCTTTTTCAAGCTCTTTTTTTGCTTTTTCTAAAAAACTTTTATCAACTAAATCAGATTTATTTAAAATAAATATTAATTTTTTATTTCTTTCTTTTGCAAGTTGCTCTACTGTTTTATTTCTTGTTTCAAAAGGAATTCTTGCATCTAATACTTGCAAAATAACATTTGAATCTTTTAAAACTTGTTTAGCAATACTTTTTTCTCTAAGCCATTCTCTTGGTTTCTCCAAAATTTACCTCTTTTAATGTTTTATAATTATTTTCTGTAAAAATATATTCTGAGGCTTTAGTTTGGCAAAATTTTTTAGGTTATTTATTTTAACACTGTTAATTTTTTCTTTCTCTTTTGCAGAAAAGGTATATCTTGAAGCAAATTCTATAGAAAAAATAGATAAGGATAATATTATTGCTAAAGGAAAGGTTGTTTTAAAGTATCAAGATATTACAGTAAACTCAGAAAAACTAATTTTTAATAAAACAAAGAAAATAATAAAATTTGATACAAAAACAGATATAAAATCTCCTAAGTATCATTTAATAGCACGTAAAGGTTGGTATAACTTTGAGACTAAAAATGGAGAGTTTTATCAAGTTCAAATATCTTTTGAAAATAAATATTTTATAAAAGCTAAAAAAATAGAAAAACAAAAAGATATTTTTTATTTTGAAAAAGCTAAGTTTTCAAGTTGCTCATTTGATCAATATGACTGGTTTATTTACTCATTTGATGGAAATTTTAAAAAGAATGATTATTTGACTGCAAAAAATGTATTCTTCTTTTTCTGTAAAGCTCCTTTATTTTATACTCCTTATTTTAAATATCCAACTGCAAGAAGGAAAACAGGATTTTTACCTTTTTTAATCTCTCAAGACACCTATAATGATTTTATATTAAAAATTCCTTTTTATTTAGTAATAGATAAAAGTTCTGACTCAACTTTTACCTTAGATTATAGAAATAAACAAGGTAAAGGTATTGATATTGAATATAGGAAAAAATTTTCACCTTCAGAATATATAAATCTAAATACATTCTTTTTTAAAGAAAAATCAAATGGTTCTTGGTGGGAAGGTAGAAATATAGGAAGTTTAGAAAATCGCTGGCTTTTAGAAAGTGATGGTAGATTTAATCTGTTTAATAATACAAAGCTATTTTTAAGATTAAATATTCCAAGTGATAAATATTTTTATGAAGATTTTTATAATACTTCAACTTTAAGATATACTTCATATACAAAATCTCAGATTTTAGCTTTAACAGAAACTAAGGATTTTACCGTAGAAATAAATTTTGATTTTTTATATGATTTATCTACCAAAAATAACGAGTATACTCTACAAAGACTTCCAGAAGTTAGATTTTACTGGAAAGAAAGGCCTTTATTTTCAAATATTTATTATGATTTTTTAAGTGTAAATACAAACTTTTATAGAAAAAAAGGAACACGAGGATTAAGATCTGATAACCAATTTAGATTTATACTTTCAACTCCTTATAAATATATTACAAACTCTTTTGAATTTATCCCAAGAAGTACTTTATATGCTAATGTTAAAGAAAATCCAGAAAAAAATCCATCAAGAAATTTGGTAGAAATAAAAGATAGAGTAAGCTCTATTTTTCAAAAAAAATATTCAAATTTTACACATAACATAATCCCTATAATCCAGTTTAATTATATAAATAAAGTAAATCAAGAAAAACTTCCTATCTTTGACAAAGAAGATAGAATACCAGCCAAAAAAGATATAGATTTGTCTTTATATAACATATTTGATTTTCAAAATAATAACTATTTTAGATGGGAAATATCTACAGGATATACATTTTTAAATGAATATTATATAGGTGATAACCTTTATGAAGGTAGAAAAAAACCTTTTAGAAATAGTTTTATATATAGTATAAATAGCTTTACAGGTGAAAATACTTTATTTTATGATTTTAAAAAAAATCAGATAGTAAGAACTATATCAAGTTTTAGTTTTCCTATAACTAAATACTTTAGATACTCTATGTCTCATTCTTTTGATAAAGGAGAACAAAATTCAACAAATCAGTTGTTAAATAGTATATCTGCAAATTATAAAAATATTTCTTTAAATTTTTCTATATTATCTAATATAAAAGAAGGGTATATTCAGCAAAAAAGGGGAAGTCTAACCTTTAATAGAAAATGCTGGTATGTAAAATTAGATTATATTAAAGATTTTAATAAAACTACAGGAAAAAGCTATAAAGTTATAACTCTTACATTAAATATAATAAACTTTAGCTACAATTTTCCATTATTAAAACCAACTGAAGATTAAACAGAAAGAGATTGTGAAATTTTATTTGCACAGTTTAAAATTTTTTCTTTAACTTCAAGAACATTAGATGGATTTAATCTACTTATAGGAGCAACTACAGATATAGCAGCTTTAGGTATTTTATCCTCATAAATTACTGTTGCTACTTCAGAAACTTCTAATTCTAATCCTTGGAAATCATATTCTATAATTTCTTGTTTTTTTCCTTTTTTTGCTTTTAATAATGCTCTACCGGGAGCAGTATCTTTTGCTTTAAATCTTTTTGCTATTCTTGAATGAACTAAAACTGATCTATTTGCTTCTTCACTATATATATAAATAATATCATCTTTATCTAAGATTGATATATAAACAGTTTCATTTAACTCTCTTCTAAGTTGTCTTAAATAAGGTTTTGATTTTTTCAAAAAGTTTCTTCCTTGAAGATAAGCATATTCTAAATATAAAACCTTTGTTCCTAATTTATACTCTTCAGTTTCTTCATCTTGTTCTATAATACCTTCAACCTGTAAAGTTGCTAGAAGTCTAAATACATTATTTTTATTTAAACCAAGTAATCTGCTAAGATCTGTTACTCCTAACCTTTCCTTTTCTTTCAAAATCTCTATTAAATTTAAAGCTTTCTCTATAGAGCTTTGAGTTTCTCTTTTTTTGACCAAATTTTAAAAATCCCTATATTTTATATATTTAATTATTATTATTTTATATTATAAAAAATAAAAAAAGGCAAGAGGTAGCATTATTGAATAAATTAATTATAATTACAGGAACTACTGCTACAGGTAAAACAGAGACAGCTATAAATTTAGCAAAAGAAATAGATGGAGAAATAATAAGTGCAGACTCCATGATGGTATATAAATATATGGATATTGGAACTGCAAAACCAACAAAAGAAGAAATGGAAGGCATTCCCCATTATTTAATAGATATTAGATATCCAAATGAGTTTTTTGATGTAAAAGATTTTATTAGTTTAGCAAAAGAAAAAATAAAAGAAATAACAGAAAAAGGAAAAACAGCTATTGTAGTTGGAGGAACTTGGCTTTATATAAACTCCCTTTTATACGGATTATCAGAAATTCCAACAGCAGACTGGAATTTAAGAAATAAACTATATAAAGAATCATCTGAATTGCTTTATGAAAAACTAAAAGAAGTAGATCCAGTCTATGCAGAAAAAATACATCCAAATGATAAAAAAAGAGTTGTTAGAGCTTTAGAAGTTTATTACCTTACAGGAAAACCTTTTTCATCTTTTCATAAAAATGAAGATAAGCCTTTATATGATTTTATAGGTTTTGTATTTGAAAGAGATAGAAATCAGATAATGGAAAGAATAGAAAAAAGGGTTGATAAAATGATAGAAAAAGGTCTTTTAGATGAAGTCAAATTTTTATTGGACAAAGGATATGAAAATAGCATAACATCTATGCAAGCAATAGGATATAAAGAGCTTATTCCTTATTTTAAAGGAAAATGTAGTTTAGAAGAAGCAAAAGAAAATATAATAAAAAATACAAAAGCATTTGCAAAAAGACAGATAAGAACATTCCGTAAAAAATTTAAGGATGATAAATGGTATTTTATAGATATAAAAGATGAATATAATTTGGTAAACTATATATTAGAAATAATAAAAAGGAGGAAATAGATGGATATACAAACTGAAATTCTAACTGAGATTAAAGAAGAAGGTAAAGAGATTACAATATATCTCACAAGAGGTACAAGAATTACAGGGAAAATAGAGGCATTTGACCAGTTTACAATACTTTTAGATGTTGCTGGAGAAAAGCAGCTTATTTTTAAACATGCAATCAGTACTATTGTTATTGACATGTAAACTATTTTTACTAAATTTTCATCTATGATGAGAGCAATATTAGTTGGACTTCAAACTAAAGATAAAACAGAGAAAGAGGTTAAATATTCCCTTAATGAGCTTGAAGGATTAGTAAAAGCTTTAGATGGTAAAGTAATTGGTAAACTTTATCAAAAAAGAGATTCTATAGATCCTGCTACTTATATAGGAAAAGGAAAAGCAAAACAATTAAAAGAATTAATTGAAGGAACAAAAGCAGATTTTGTAATTGTAGATGGAGAGCTTTCTGCTGTTCAGGTAGTAAATTTAGAAAATATTGTAATGGTTGATGTTTATGATAGAACAGATTTAATATTATCTATTTTTTCAGAAAGAGCTAAAACAAAACAAGCAAAATTACAAGTAGAACTTGCACTTCTTGAACATGAACTTCCAAGAGTTTATGGACAAAAAGGAAAAAAGCTATCTCGTATTGGTGGAGGATTTAAAACAAAAGGTTCCGGAGAAAAAATAGGAGAAATAAAAGCAAGAACTATAAAAGATAGAATATCTAAAATAAAAAAAGAGCTAAAAGAGATAGAAAAACAAAGATTTGAACAAAGAAAATGGAGAAATAAAAATCCAAATATACTTAAAGTATCTCTTGTTGGATATACAAACGCAGGAAAATCTACTCTTTTAAAAAGACTTACAAAAAGAGAAACATTTATTTCAGATCAGCTTTTTGCAACCTTAGATACAAAAACTTCATATATCCAGTTTCCAGATATACCTCAAAAGATATTAATTACAGATACAGTAGGTTTTGTACAAAATATGCCTCAAGAATTAATGGATGCATTTATGGTAACCTTAGAAGAAATTCAAGAAGCAGATATTATTTTACATGTTGTAGATGTATCAGATGAAAACTGGCTTAAAAAAGTAGAAGCTGTAGAAAAGGTTTTAAATGAAATAGGAGCATTAGATAAAGAAACTATCTTAATCCTAAATAAAATTGATAAAGTAATACCTTCTAAAGAATATTTAGATGCAACAGATGAAACTTTAATTTCAAATGGTAAAAAAGCTATTGTAGTTTCAGTAGAAAAAGGATGGAATTTAGAAAAAATTTATGAGATATTAAAAGAAAAGGCTTTAGAATATTCTAAAAAATTGGTAGTAGGAGGATAAAAATGTCAAAGGTAATAGAAGATTGCATTTTTTGTAAGATAATAGCAAAAGAAGTTCCTGCAGAAATTGTTTATGAAGATGATTTAATGATAGCATTTAAAGATATAAATCCTCAGGCAAAAGTTCATATTCTTCTTGTTCCAAAAGTTCATATCCCAAATAATCTTTATTTAGAAGGAAGTCATAAACCTTTAATTGGACATATAATCTTAAAAGCAAATGAGATAGCGAAAAAATTAGGTATAGCAGAAACTGGATTTAGATTAATAGTAAATAATGGTACAGATGCTGGTCAAGAAGTTCCGCATATACATTGGCACTTACTTGGTGGAGAACCCTTAGGGAGGTTAATCTGTAAATAATGAAAGTAGTTGATACAAGAGGCTTATTCTGTCCTATTCCTTTAACTATTGTTTCTAAAGAACTAAAAAATATACCTGTTGGGGAGAAAATAAAAGTTATTGCAGATGATAAAGCATTTAAAAAGGATATTTCTTCATGGGCTTTTGAAACAGGTAATAAACTAATAGAGTTTAAAGAAGAAAATGGTTATTATGTAGCAATAATAGAAAGAGGAAAAGGTTTTAAAGGAGAGAAATTAATTGATAAAATTAAGTTTATTTCTCTTGGTGTAAAACTTCATATAAAAAAACATCTTCTTGATATTTTTTTCACAAAAAAGCCAAAATATTTAATAACATTTGTTTCAGTTGCCGAAGGTTTAAGGGCAAATAAATGGCTTGAAGAAAAAAAACTAAATAAAAAATATGTTATGCTACCTGTTCCAAAAGAAATTTATCCTCACTGTGGTCTTGTTTTTGGCTTAAAGAAAAAGGAAGATGCAGTAGGTTTATTTAACCTATTAAAAGAAAACAAATTTGCAGTAGAAGATATTCATATAGTAGATAAAGAAAAAAAGTATCCAAAATTAGAAATTAATTAATCTATAATATTTTTAATTATCTTTCTTAAAAAAAAAGGTGTAATATGGAAAAAGTGATAGGTATTTATCATAAAAATTGTAATGATGGTACAACGTCTGCATCAGTTTTACTAAAAAAATTTCCTAATGCTAAATTATTTCCTTTAAGTCATAATTATAAAGAAGAAGATTTTGAAGAAATTTTAAATAATATAGATAAAGATACAGTAGTTTATATTGTTGATTTTGCATTAAGAGAAGAGGATGCAAAAAGAATTTTAGAAAAAGCAAAAAAAGTAATAAATATAGATCATCATATTGGTGTAAAAGAGGAACTTGAGAATTTAGCTAAGAAATATGAAAATTTCGTATTTGTATTTGATAATAATAGTAGTGGAGCATCTTTAACTTGGAAATATCTATTTGGAGAGCCAATTCCTAAATTTATAAAACTTGTTGAAGACAAAGATATATGGAAATGGGAATTTGGAGAGGAAACCAAATATTTAAATAACTATATTTCTATCTTTGTAAATAATCCAGAAAAATTAAAAGGGTTATTAGATATAGATACTAAAGATATAGAAGAGAAAGGCAAGATAATAACAGAATTTACAGATTATTTAATCAATAAATTTGTAGAAAATGCAGAGCCAACAATTTTGAAAATAGGAAATTATAATGTAAAATCTTTTAATACTGGTCTATTTCAGTCAGAAATAGGTAATATTTTATCTGATAAATATGGTGAAGCAGTAGCTTTATTTAATATAAGTGGTAATTTCGTAAAATTAAGTTTTAGAAGTATAGAAGGCCAAAAACCAACAGCATTAGAATTAGCCAAAATACTTAAAGGTGGTGGGCATAAGCATGCAGCAGGAGCTGGAATATCGCTAAATGAATTTTGCAATATAATTGTTAAGGAGGTTAATGATTGATTAATGACGTAGAATTTGAAAAGTTATCTACAAAGGAAAAGATTGTTAAAGTTGCTGCAGATATAATTGTTAATGAAGGGCTTAGAAGATTTACTGCTAAAAATATAGCTTCAAGACTTGGAATTACTGATGCGGCAATCTTTAAGCATTTTCCAACAATGGATGATATTATTTTAACCTTAATAAATGAGTATGTTATCAGATGTAGTAAAAGTGCTGAAGTTGGTATTTCACAAGGAAAAACAGTAAAAGAAAAGTTAGAACTTGTTTTAAAAGCACATATTCAAGTTTTAGAAGAGACAAAAGGTGCTGTACCTATACTATGTTTTGAGTTTTCAAGGTCTGAAAATGAAAAATTTACAAGCATTTTACACTCTTTTGTTCAAAATTATAAAAAAACATTAGCAAAAGTTTTAGAAGAAGGCCAAAAGGAAGGAATAGTAAGACAAAAATCAGATCCAGAAGAGATTGCTATGTTTGTTTTAGGTTCAATACAAGCAAAAGTTTTTGCAAAAGTAATAGAAAAAAGAGAAGGCCCTGTAGTTCCAGATCCTGATTCTTTTATAGATGAGATATTTTATGGAATTCTTGAAAGATGAGAAATAGATATGAAGCCTATAAAACAAGAAGAAAAAATAAAATGTAAAATATGCAAAGATACAGGTTGGGTAAAAAAAGGAAATATTGTATATAAATGTAAATGTAAACTTAAAGAGATAACAGAAAATATTTATAACAGAATGAAAATTCCTAAAAGATATAGAGATGTTTCTTTTGAAAACTTTATGCCAACAAAAGCATATGGACAAGATTTAGTATTAAATAAAGCAAAACAGTATGTATTAAGCAATGATTATAAAGAAGGAAAAGGTATTTTATTTGTAGGGCCACCTGGTGTTGGTAAAACTCATCTTGCAGTTTCTATACTAAAAGATTTCTTTTTAAAAAGAAGTATTGTAGGCTTATTTAGAGATACAAGAACCCTTCTTTTTGATTTAAAACTTACATTTGATGGTTCTGCATCAAGTAGAGAGCTTTTAGAAGAGGTTTTAGATGCACCTATCTTAGTTTTAGATGACTTAGGTTCAGAAAGACTTTCAGATTGGGCAAAAGATATCCTACATTATGTAATAATTCATAGATATAATGAGCAAAAACCAATTATAATTACATCTAACTTAGATTTAAGTTCAGATGATGAAATGCAAACTTCCTTAGAAGAAAAATTAGGAAGTTCTATAGCATCAAGGATTAGAGAAATCTGTGAAGTAATATATGTTAAAGGCCCAGATGTTAGAGGAAGAAATTTCTTGAATAGACTTCAGGAGGAAGATGAAGATTGAGAAAAGCATATATAAAAAGAGAAACAAAAGAAACTCAGATAGAAGCAGAGATAAATTTAGATGGAACAGGAAAAAATAATATAGATACACCTGTTGGATTTTTAAATCATATGATAGAAAGTTTTTCAAAGCATTCATTAATAGATATAAATCTAAAAGCATCTGGAGATGTCCATATAAGTCATCATCACACAGTAGAAGATACAGGTATTGTTCTTGGAGAGGCATTAAAAAAAGCTCTTGGAGATAAAAAAGGAATAAAAAGATTTGGATATGCAATTATACCTATGGATGAAGCTCTTGCATTATGTTCTATAGATTTATCAGGAAGGCCACTTATTTTTTATGATGATTTAGGATTTAAAGGAAAAATTACAGAGTTTGATTTTGAACTTATGGAAGAATTTTTTAAAGGTTTTACCCTTTCTGCAGGAATAACAGTTCATCTAAAAGCTTTATCAGGTAAAAATTTACACCATATTGCTGAATGTTTAACAAAAGCATTTGCAGTAGCAATTAGAAATGCTATAGAAATAGATAAAAGAAGAAAGGATGAAATACCTTCTACAAAAGGAAGTTTATGATGGATAGAAAAAAGAGGATATTAGAAATTTTAAGAGAAAAAAATGAAGTTACTGCAAAAGAGCTTGCAAATGTATTTAAAGTTTCTGAAATGACTATTTATAGAGATATAAAACAGTTAGAAAAAACTGGAGAGATAATAAGAAAACATGGCTCTATATTATTAAATACAAAAGAAAATAAAGAATCTAAAACAGTTGATACATGTCCTATATGTGAAAAAGCTATTACAAGAAGCCATCCTTATAAAATTGTGATAGAAGATAAAAAAACTTTAGAAGCTTGCTGTGAACATTGTGGATTTTTACTTCATAAAAAGTATGAAGACAAAGAAGTCTCTGCAATAACATATGATTTTATTACAGAAAATCCAATAACTGCATTTAATGCATATTTTGTTGTAGCAAGCAGTGCAAAGCCTTGTTGCAGTCCAAGTGTAATTCCATTTTCTTCAAAAGAAGATGCAGAAAAATTTGCAAAAGGTTTTGGAGGAAAGGTATTAAACTTTTTTGAAGCTTATAATGAGATAGTAAACTCAACAAATAGAAATATAAAAAGTTGTTGCCAACCTCAAACAATTAAGCTTTCAGATTTGAAAAAAGGAGAATAATATTGAATATAGTATTTTGGGGAACACCAGATTTTGCAGCAGAAAGTTTAAAAGCTTTAATAAATTCAAAACATAAGGTTTTAGCAGTAATTACACAGCCAGATAAGCCAAAAGGAAGAGGTAAAAAATTAACACCTCCACCTGTAAAAGTAATAGCTCAAGAAAATAATATTCCTGTGTATCAACCTGAAAAAATAAAAAATAATCCTGAAATTTTACATATTTTAAAAGAACTAAACCCTGATATCTCAGTTGTTGTTGCTTATGGAAAGATACTTCCAAAACAGATAATAGAACTTCCAAAATATAAAACAATTAATGTACATGCTTCATTGCTACCAGAATATAGAGGAGCTGCACCTATCCATAGAGCAATTCTTGAAGGAAAAGAAAAAACAGGTGTTTGTATTATGGAAATAACAGAAGAACTTGATGCAGGAGATATTTATGAATGTAGCGAAGTTCCAATAACTGAAGAAGATGATATTATCACTTTACATGACAAACTTGCAAAAGAAGGAGCAAATTTATTAATAAAAGTTTTAGATAAAATAGAAACTGGAAAAATAAATAAGAAACCTCAAGAGAATGAAAAAGCAACTTATGCAAAGCCAATAAAAAAAGAAGAAGGTAAAATAAACTGGGAAAAATCAGCAAGGGATATTTTTAATCAGATAAGGGCTTTTAAAGTATGGCCAAAAGCATTTACAACTTTTAGAGATAAAGAGATAAAAATATTAGAAGCAAAAGTTATAGATGAAAATTCCACTGGAAAATTTGGAGAAATTACAGATATTATAAAAGGTAAAGGTTTTGTAGTTCAAACAGGAAAAGGAAAAATTTTAGTTGAAAAATTGCAGTTTCCAAACTCAAAGGCAATATCAGCAGATGATGCAGTTAGAGGTTATCATATAAAGATTGGAGAAAAATTAGGAGGTTAGAATGAGGAAATTTTTATCACTAATTTTAATAGCTGGATTAGTATTTTCTAATATATCTTTTGCAAAAGGCTTTAGAATTGGAGGATTTAAATATTATAAAGGTTCATCAACATTAAAACATGGAAATAGTCCTTTTATTAAAAAATCTACTTCAGATAAGCCAGTTTCTCAAAAATATGATACTACAAAACTAAAACAGAAATTCCAAAATAATAAAACTCAAACTTCAAAAACAACTGCATTAAATAGACAAAGTAATAGAGGATTTTTATCAAGCCCTTTATTTAAATGGTTAATAGGTAGTATGATTTTTGGAGCTATTTTATCACTATTAATGGGACATGGTTTTCATTTTGGAGCTCCGGGACTTTTAGAAATACTTCTTATTTTAGGAATAATTTACTTAATGTATAAAGCTATTAAGACTTCTAAAGAAAAAGAAAGATGGCAAGAAAGCTCTTAAAGAGCCCTTGCCAAGTCTCCATCTTTTAAAAGTTCTATAAGATAATCTTCATCAAACTCTCTTGAAACTATCTTTTTTTCTTTTATATCATATATAAAAAATATTTCTTCACCAAAACTCCCAATAACTAAATTATCAGAATTTCCTATTAATGCACCTGCAATTACTGAAGATTTAAAATCAGGAGTTAATTTTTCTCCTGTATTTATATCATATAAAGCATAATGAGTTTTTTCTTTTGCCCAGTAAAAATTACTTTCTCCAGTAATAGCTCCTCTATCTCTTATTTTTCTAAACCATTTTGTTTCTTGCTTTTCAAGAGAAAAAATAGCCTCTTTTTTATTAAAAGTTGCTCTAAAATATTTTGATTGCCCTTTGACAAGGCCATTAGGAGAAATCCAATCAAAAAAATCTGTTAATCTTTCCTTTTTTTCAAAATCATATATTGCCCATTTTGCATTTTGCATAGATTTTCCAATATTTTCAGGGTCTATATAATCTTCTGTAGCAATTATATATCTACTTTCTCCTTTTATAGCTCCTTCTTTTAAATAATATTTCATTAGAACCTGCCTTTTTAGTATTAGGTTTATACATTATAATAATTGTTATAAAAATAAAAGATGATATATATCAAAGGTGATGAGATGGAAAAAAAAGAAGAATTAAAACTTTATGAAGAATGGGATAAGAGATATTTCTGGCATCCTTTTACTCAAATGAAGGTTTATGAAGAAGAAGAGAATGTTATTGTAGAGAGAGGAGAAGGAGTTTATATATATGATATTTATGGAAATAAATATTTAGATGGAGTTGCATCTTTATGGTGTAATGTTCATGGGCATAATCATCCTAAATTAAATCAAGCAGTAATAGAGCAAACAAAAAAGATAGCTCATTTTACGACCTTAGGAGCATCAAATATCCCAGCAATAAAGTTTGCAAAAAGAATAGTAGATATTACTCCTAAAAAACTTCAACATGTTTTTTATAGTGAAGATGGTTCTGAAGCAATGGAGATAGCTATAAAAATTGCATACCATTATTGGCATAATAAAGGAGAAAAAGAAAAAAATAAATTTATCACCCTTTCTGAAGCTTATCATGGAGATACAATAGGAAGTGTTTCTGTTGGTGGAATAAATATTTTCCATGAAAAATATAAACCTTTATTATTTGATGTTTATAAAATGCCATCTCCATATCTTGAAGCAGTAAAAAAAGTAGGAAGAGAGAAAGCTTTAGAATATAAAACAACAAAACTTTTAATTGAAGAAGTAGAAGATTTTGTATTTCACCTCCATCAAGAAATAGCAGGATTTGTTTTAGAAGCAGGTGTTCAAGGTGCCGCAGGAATTCTTCCATTTCCAGAAGGATACTTAAAAGAAATAAGAAGAATATGTGATGAATATAATATTTTAATGATTGTAGATGAAGTTGCTACAGGATTTGGAAGATCTGGCAAAATGTTTGCTTGTGAAAAAGAAGGTGTAGAACCTGATATTATGGCCCTTGGAAAAGGCATTACAGGAGGATATTTACCACTTGCTGCCACACTAGTAAGTGATGATATTTATAAAGAATTTTTAGGAGAGTTTGGAGAGGCTAAACATTTTTATCATGGACATACATATACAGGAAACCCAATAGCTTGCAATGTAGCTTTAGCTAATTTGGATGTTTTTGAAGAAGAAAATACTTTAGAAAAACTACAGCCTAAAATAAAACTTTTAGAAGAAAGATTAAAAGAGTTTTGGGAATTAAAACATGTTGGAGATGTTAGACAGTTTGGATTTATGGCAGGAGTAGAACTTGTAAAAGATAAAGAAAAAAATGAGCCATTTCCTTATGGCGAAAGAACAGGATTTAAAGTTGCAAAAAGTATGTTAAAAAAAGGTATATGGGTTAGACCTCTTGGAGATGTAATGGTAATAATGCCACCACTTGTAATAAAAGAAGAAGAACTAAATTACTTTATAGACAGCCTAAAAGAAAGTATAAAAGAGCTTGAAAGCTAATCTTTGCTTTCAGCTCCTTCTTCTAAGTTTTGAATATCTTTGTATTTTTTTGTAAACCATTTAAAACTTGAGTATAAAATAATTCCTACTGCTACTAAACCTGATATAAGTTTAGCTTGATTTACAGGCATATGCAAAACTTCTGAGATAGAAAACCATAAAAATGCATAAAATAGATATACACCATATAAAAGTAAAGCTACAGATAACGCTTCCCATAAAATCTGATAAATTTTAAATGCCACCTTAACCTCAAAAAAATTTTTTTATTGCCTATTTATTATAAATGATTTATCTTTAAAAAAAGAAGAAAGCTGTTATAAAGGAGGGTTTTAAGATGGAATCAGCAAAAGAAAAACTTAAAGAAATTGGAGAATTAATTGAAAGATTAAAAAAAGAAGTTCCAGTAGAAATTGAAACATTTTTAAAGTTTGCCACTTTAACAGAGGCATCAGGAACAATAGATGCTAAACATAAAGCTCTTATTAATGTAGCCTTAGCAGTAGCAGCTCAATGTAAATGGTGTATTGCCTTACATACCCAAGAAGCAGTAAAATAAGGTGCAACTAAGAAAGAGATTTTAGAAGCAGGTATGCAAGCAGTATTAATGCATGGAGGACCAGCTCTCATGTATATGACACCCCTTGAAAAAGCTATTGATGAATTTATGGAAGGAAAATAAAAAACAGTAAAGGGAGGGTGACGGGACTTGAACCCGCGACCACAAGGGCCACAACCTTGTGCTCTACCGACTGAGCTACACCCTCCATATTAGGAAGATATATTATAATCTTACTTTTTATTTTTTTCAAGAAAAATTTTTCTATCCTTTAACATTTTCAACAAGTTCTTTTAAAGCTTTAATAAAAGTTTTACTAGTTTGTAAAGTAGGTATTCTTACATAATTTTCTATTCCTACTTCTTTTGCAAGGTTTCCATACTGAATATCAAGTTCATATAAGGTCTCTGAATGTTCTGAAACAAAAGATATAGGTATTACTGCAAGATTTTTTATACCTTCTTTAGCAACTCTTTCTATCTCTTTATCTGTAAAAGGTTCTAGCCATTTTACAGGTCCTATCTTACTTTGATAAGCAAGATTATATTCATTTTCAGGAAAATGTTTCATCACAAGTTTTACAGTTTTCATTACTTGTAGCTGATAAGGATCTCCTTCTTTTATAACTTTTTCTGGAAGACTATGAGCTGAAAATAAAAAGTAGTAATTTTTATAATCTGGTAGATTTTCTTTTATATTTTCAACTAAAGCCTGTATATATGTAGGATAATCAAAATAGCTTTTTATTTCTATTACCGGAATATTTTTATTAAATTTTTTAAAAACTCTATAAAATTCATTAAAAGAAGAACCAGTTGTTGTTCTACTATATTGAGGATATAATGGAAGAAGGATTATTTTATCTATATCATCTTTAAAAAGTTCATTTAAAGCTTCTTCTGTAAATGGATGCCAATATCTCATTGCAACAACAACTTTATATTTATCTCCTAATGCTTTTTGCAATTCTTTTGCTTGCTCTAATGTTTGTTCTTTTTGAGGTGATTTTCCTCCCATTAACTCATAATATTTTCTAGTACTTTTTGCTCTTGTTTTAGATATTAGGTAAGCTACAGGTTTTTGTATTAATCTTGGAATTTCTATAATATCATGGTCTGAAAAAAGATTATATAAAAAAGGTTGTATAGCTTCTAAGCTATCAGGTCCACCCATATTTAAAAGAACAACGCCTGTTTTTGCCATCTCAAATCCTCTTTATTAAATTTTCTAATTTTGTCTTTTCTTCTTTATTTAATTTTTTGTCTTTATAGTATATACTTTCAAACTCTTTTACAAAAGTATTTGCTTTTTCTTTTAAATCTTCTTCTTTTATTTTATTTATAAACTCTTCAAGTCCTTCATTTTCTTTCTTTAAATATCCATACTTTTCAAGTTTTTTTAAAAATTTATTTAAAATTCTTTCTTCTATAGGAATAGAATAATATCTAAATAAAACAACACCTACAAAGGAAATTAATCCACTTAACAAAATATAAATAATATTTTCTTTAAAAAATCCTATTATCAAATAGATTTGAGATTTTATATCTGAGATATTTTTTGAAACAGATTTAAATAGATGTACTTGCTTTTGAAAATTAAAATCAATAACAAAGTTTATATAATAATAATTAATAGTGTCAAACATTAGTCTTAGTTTAAATAAAAAAGATAATTCCTTTTTTTGAAGTTCTAAAGGTAATGCTGAAGGAGTTGTATCTAATGTATTCCAATATCCATTATAATAATACTCTACCCAGCTATGAGCATTTTTATTAAAGACTGCATAATATCCTCCAAAATCATTATAATCACCGCCTTTATAACCAATTACTACCCTTGCAGGTATGTTATTAAGTCTTAAAAGTATTGCAGTAGCTGATGCAAAATATTCACAATTTCCAGATTTTGTTTTAAATAAAAATTTGTAAAGGGCATCATCTCCTGTTGGAAGATTTTTTAACGAGTATTTAAAATCTCTAAAAAAAGTTTTTAGATTTTTTATAAATTCAGGAACTGATTTATTTTCTCTTAATCTTTTTGCAAGCTTAATAATATTAGGGTTAATATTTTTAGGAATTTGAAGGTATATATATTTATTTTCTAATGTTTGTTTTATTTTTGGCTTTAATATTGAGTAAACTTCATACTTTATTGTTTTATTTATAGTTTTTCTTGACTTAAATGTAAAATCTGAATAAAGGATATTATCTACTCCGTAAACTCTTATAGGATAATTAAGTCCAAACAGATAATTTTGGCCATAAGGATTTAAAAATACTACTGATTTAAATTTTTCCCCTGAAATACTAAAAATTTTTATAGGTTTTTTATATCTTCTATGCCAAGTTTTACCATCAAAATAATCTAAGGTAATTCCTCTAAAATAAATCTCTTTATTTAGTTTTGGCATTTTAACTCGAAAAATAATACTGTTATCTTCTTGAATATCTGATACATCTCCAAGGGATACCTTATCAGAAAAACCTGTAATTCCTGAACTGGATTTATTTAAAAAGTTTAAAAGTGGATAATCTGTTCTAGGAAGTATTACAAATAAAAAAATTGTGGCAGGAATTGATATTAAAGGTATTGCAAGTAGTTTTATTAATAATGAAAAAAACTGATTTTTTGTAAAATAAATATTTTCTTCTTGAGAATAAAAGGTTAAAAATATAATTCCTACTGAAACTATAAAGAAAAGCAACAAAAAATAGATTAAAAAAGTAATATCAATAGATAAAAGAGCTCTACCTGCAAGTAAAAACACAGATATTAAAAATATCTGCATATAATCTCTAAACTTTTTTTGTTCTATTAATTTAATTCCAAGTAAAACAGTTAAAGCTTCAACTATTGGTACAACAGGATTTTCCAAAGAAACCTGTAAAGCTGAAAATAACACAATAGCTATAGATAATATGTTTAAGAAAACTCTTTTTATTGGAAATTTTTGTTTTTTTTCAAAGTAAAAAGAAAGTCCAAGAAATAAAGCAAAAATTATAGAGTATATAGGATTTATAAAATTCATTACAGATAAAAATGCAATAATTGAAGCAATATATGAAAATATATTGACAATATCTTTTATACTATACATAAAGGGCAAGCTCCTTTAACATTGAAATTTTATGCCCATAAGATAAAGAAGGTTTAAAAATCTTATTACCTATTTTAAGGCCAACAGGAATTTTTTTCTTATAAAAACTATTTATTAAATATGTAGCACATGAAAGAGATTTTTCAATATTTTTATCTTTTAATTTATCAAAATCTATAATTATAGGCCTATCTGTATCAGAATAAAGCTCTTTTACAAAAAGCTTCCCTGTTTTTGCATAATGTTTCCAGTGTATATATTTTATAGGTTCTCCTAAATTATACTCTTTTAATCCTCCTATCTCTCCTTCGTAAGCCTTTAATTTTCCTATATCCTTTTCTCTTTTTTTGCTACTTTTTGTTTCTTGGTATAAACTGCATTTTTCAGGTTTTGGAAAAACTATAGTTTCAAATTTTTTATTAAAGGAAAAACATCTTACAAAAAAATTAAATGGAAAAACTGAGCATATATAAATATTTTCTATTTTTCCTACTCCTCTATTTTCAAATAAATATAAAATCTCAATCTCTTCAGTCGTTCTTGTTTTTATATAAGGAATTAAAACCTGTTTATCTTCTATATGAACTTTTATAAGGATTGACGGTAAAAATCTTTTTTGATTTTTAATTAATATTTTTAAAGGAAACTCCTTACCTGCATACTTTTCTTCTGAAAATTGTATATCTATATCTACGGCTGATATATTTCTTTTACCAAAAAATCCTGAAATTCCCATAAAAGATAAAAAAGATGCATCTATTAGATATATAAGATTATTTCCTGTATTTGCCCCTGCTATTCCAAGAATAATAGATATTCCAATAAAAATCCAACCTGCTTTTGTTATCTTTATTAAGCTGGGACTTTTACCTCTTCTATTAAAGATTTTATAATCTCCTTTTTGTCTTTCTCTTCAAACTCTTCTTTAAATATAACTCTATGAGGGATTGTATAAATAGCAAGCTCTTTTATATCTTCTGGAATTACATAATCTCTACCTTTAAAATAAGCATTTGTTTTTGCAGTATAAACAAGAGAAAGACTTCCCCTTATTGAAAGTCCTGAATAAAGAAATTTTGTTTTTCTTGTCAATTCTACAATATCAAGAATATAATCTATAACTTTATCAGATATATAAATCTCATTTCTAATTTGATCTTGTATTTTTAATACTTCTTCTTTATTGAAAATTGGCTCTATATTATAGAGCTCTTCTCTTTTACTTCCACCTTTTAAAATTTCTTTTTCTGCTTTTCTTGTAGGATAACCTATACTTATTTTCATCATAAATCTATCAAGTTGAGATTCTGGAAGAGGGAAAGTACCAAATTGTTCAACAGGATTTTGAGTTGCTATAACAAAAAAAGGCTTTTCAAGTTTATATGTTTTTCTTTCTACAGAAACCTGTTTTTCTCCCATAGCTTCAAGAAGTGCTGACTGGGTTTTTGGTGTTGCTCTATTTATTTCATCAACTAAAACTATATTATGAAATATAGGGCCTTTTTGAAATTCAAACTCTCCAGTCTTTTTGTTAAAAATAGAAACTCCAATAATATCTGATGGTAATAAATCACTTGTAAACTGAATTCTTCCAAAAGAAAGGCCTAAGGTTTTTGCTATTCCTATTGCTAAAGTTGTTTTACCAAGTCCCGGTAAATCTTCTATTAATAGATGTCCTTTTGAAAAAAAGGTAATTAAGGAAAGCCTAATGGCTTCCTCTTTTCCATGTAAAAACTTAGATAATATATTAATAACTTCCCTTATTTTTTCATTTTTTATCATAACTCAGGAAACTTTTTATAAAAATCATTCATTCTTTCAAAATAATGGGCTACTTTTAAAATTGTACCTTCATCAAAAGGTTTTCCTATAAACTGCATACCTACAGGTAAATTATTTTTAAATCCACATGGAATACTTATAGCAGGTAAAGTAGCCATATTTACAGAAACAGTATATATATCAGATAGATACATCTGAATAGGATCATTAGATTTTTCACCTAATTTAAATGCTACATCTGGCGTTGTTGGAGTTAATATTACATCTACATTATCAAAAGCTTTCATAAACTCTTGATATATTAAAGTTCTAACTTTTTGAGCTTTTAGATAGTATGCATCATAATATCCTGAAGATAAAGAATAAGTACCAAGCATTATTCTTCTTTTTACTTCTGGTCCAAAGCCTTCATCTCTTGTTTTTGAGTACATCTCTTCAAGATCTTTATAATCTTTTGCCCTATATCCATATCTAACACCATCAAATCTAGCAAGGTTAGAAGATGCTTCAGAAGGAGCAATTATATAATAAGCCTCAATTGCATACTCTACTGTTGGCAAAGATATATAAATAATTTCTGCTCCTTCTTTTTCTAATTGTTTTATAGCATTGTTAATAAGAGCTTTTATCTCATTATTTAATCCTTTGAAAAACTCCTCAGCAATACCAATTCTTAACTCTTTTATATCTTGTCTTAAATATTTAGTAAAGTCTGGTACTTCTACATCTGAAGAAGTGCTATCTTTTTCATCTTTTCCTGAAATAATATTTAAAAGAATTGCAGAATCTTCAACAGTTCTTGTAATAGGACCTATCTGATCTAAAGATGATGCAAAAGCAACAAGTCCATATCTTGAAACTCTACCATAAGTCGGTTTTAATCCAACTACTCCACAAAAAGCAGCTGGTTGTCTAATGGAGCCACCAGTATCAGAGCCTAATGCTGCAGGTACAATACCTGCTCCAACTGCTGCAGCAGAGCCACCAGAAGAACCTCCTGGAACCCTTTCAAAATCCCATGGATTTTTTGTAGGAAAAAATGCAGAGTTTTCTGTTGAAGATCCCATTGCAAATTCATCAAGATTTGTTTTTCCTGTAATTATATATCCTTGTTGATTTAGTTTTTCTATTACTGTAGCATCAAAAGGAGGTATATAATTTTCAAGCATTTTAGATGAACAAGTAGTTCTTATTCCTTTTGTAGAAATATTATCTTTTATTGCTATAGGAATACCAAAAAGCTCTGGAATATCATCCAGTTTTGTTAACTCTTCGTCTTTTGCTTTAGCTTCTTCTAAAGCTTTTTCTGATAAATCAGTAACATAAGAATTTATCTTTGGCTCAAACTTTTCTTTTCTTTCTATAAAACTTGCTAAAACTTCTGAAGGCTTAACTTCTTTCTTTTTTATTAAATCTGATAATTCTCGTAGAGATTTTTTCCAGAAATCCATTTCTTACCCCTTAACAACTTCCTCTAATTTTTTGATTTTTTCTTCAACAATATCTAAAATCTCTTCTGTTTCTTCTTTTGGAAGATTTTTTGTCTCATTAATCTTTGTTTTTAAAGTATTGATTACATCATTTACAGTGCCTTTAATCTTTTCTTTTACTTCTAAATCTTTTATAGATTCTTCTAATTCTTTAAGTCTTTCTTTAAGTTCTTTCCTATTTCTATAAAGTAAATATGAAATTATTAAAGCTGAAATTACTCCTAATAAAAATGCTAAAACTCCTTTTCTCATTTTTCACCTCTTTTTTTTCTTTTAAATAATGAAAGTAATCCTACAATAGAAGTTGTAAATTCTAAATTTTCTATAACTCGTCTTACCTTAGGAGAAACTGCCTTATAATCTGTCTTAACTTCTAAAAGTAAATCTTTTAAAATTTTAAGAATATTTGATAGCATAAAAAGAGCTACCACTATACCAATAGTAATAAATAGCATACAAAATGCAATAATTCCTAAAAAAATTGTGTTTAAAACTTCCATTTAATCACCCAATATATTTTTTTTCTATAATTGCTCCTTTTTCAAGAGTATTTCCAACAGTGCATCCTCTTTTTCCAATTTCCATAACCCTTGTTATCTGTTCTTCTGTTAAATCAGATTTGAAGGAAACATTTATAGAAAGTCTCTCATATCTATTTTCCTTAGGATGTTTTTCTCCAATTACTTCTATTTTTACATCTTCAATTTTATAACCTTTATGGTTTGTATAAGCTTGAATAGTTATACCAAAACAATATCCTAATGCCATTAACATTAAGTCTGTAGCTTTTACTTTCATATCTGATATATCTATATCTTTTATTTCTTCAGCATTTAAAGCTTTAGAAAGCCATTTTTCATCTTCTAAGGATAAAGAAACTGTTCTTTTTTCTTCTTTAACTGGTGCCAACATTTACCTCCTACAATTCAAATTTAAATCTTATTATACACTAAACAAACATTGTACATAATAAATAATTTTCTTAAAAAAAACTTAATAAAAACTTAATAAATTTTTAATAAATAGAAATTAGAATATAAGTTTAAGGGAGGTAATTTTATGAATAAATTAAGTGCTGAAGAGTTTTTAATACATCATTATCCGAATATAGAAAAATATCCTAAACCTTTAAAAAATTTTATCATTAATACAATAAAAAATTTTCTTTACGAGGATGAGATAAACAAATTTCTCAATGAAAATATTAATAAAGATAGTTTTAGTTTTGTAGATTCTATTTTAGATTATTTAGATATAGGAATAAAGATAAATACAAAAGAATTAGAAAGAATACCTCAATTTGGAAGAGTTGTAATTATAGCTAATCATCCTTCTGTGTTAGATTCATTATTTCTAATACAAATAATAAAAAATGTAAGAAAAGATTTTAAAATTGTAGCAAACTCTTTCCTTCAAAATATAAAACCATTAAAAGATTTATTAATAGAAGTAGATAATGTAAATGAATCTATAAAAAAATCTTCTTTTAGGGAGATGATAGATTATTTAAATTCTGAGCATGCAATTATAATATTTCCATCAGGTGAAGTAAGCAGGCCTTCTAAAAAAAGTTTTGTTATAAAAGAAGGAAAATGGAGACCAGGATTTTATAAAATAGCGTCTAAAACATATTCTCCTATCTTACCAATACATATAAAAGCTAAACATTCTTTATTGTTTTATGCTTTATCTATGATAAATAAATCTATTTCTACTGCAATTTTACCAAGAGAGGTTGTTAATTTCAAAAAGAAACAGGTTAATGTAAAAATAGGAAATTTAATACCATATGAAAGCTATAACATACAAGGTATAAATACAGATAGGAAAGTAAAACTTATTAGAAAACATCTTTTTAAAATTGCCAAAAATAAAAAAGGTATATTTAAAGAAGAAAAAGGTATCTGTCTTCCAGAACCAGTAAATGAAATAAAGTCAGAAATTAAAAATGGAAAACTTTTAGGAAAAACATTTGATGGTAAAAGTATAATCCTATATGAAAGTGATACTGAAAATAGTGTAATAAAAGAAATAGGAAGATTAAGAGAAATTACATTCCGCTTTGTTGGTGAAGGAACAGGAAATAGAAAAGATATTGATAAATATGATTTTTACTATAAACATCTAATTATATGGGACGAAGAAAATTTAGAAATTGCAGGTGCTTATAGAATAGGAGTATGTAAAGATATTGTAGAATCAAAAGGTATAAGTGGTTTATATACAAGCACCCTTTTTAGATTTGATGAAAAATTTCATAAATATTTACCTAATAGCTTAGAACTTGGAAGAAGTTTTGTTCAACCAAAATACTGGAACAGTAAAACCCTTGATTATTTATGGCAAGGTCTTGGAGCTTATATAAGAGAAAATCCTAATATAAAATATTTATTTGGTCCTGTAAGTTTAAGTAATAGATTAACTTTACAAGCCAAATCATTAATTGTTTATTTTTATAAATTATATTTTAGTCCTAAAGAAAAGCTTGTAAAACATAAAAATCCTTTTTATATACCAAAAGATATAGTTGAGTATTGTAAGTATATATTTGAAGGAAATGATTATAAAAAAGACTTTTTAACATTAAAAAGAGAACTTAATTTTTTAGGATTTTCTGTTCCAACTTTATATAAACAGTATACAGAAGCTTGTGAAAGAGAAGGAGTAGCTTTCCATGATTTTGGAATAGATGAAAATTTCAATAATTGTGTAGATGGTTTTATATTTGTTGATTTAAATTATCTTAAACCTTCAAAAAAGAAAAGATATCTCCGTTTATAATTTTCTAAAAATCTAATCAAACTGTTAGTTATTTTATAAATCTTATATTTGTTTTAAAATTAAAATAAACAAATTTTTAGGAGATAAATATTGAAGAAGAAAATAGCTCTGGTATCTACCTTATCATTAATATTTATAATGGTAATTGGATTTTTTGTTTTTATTAAGAATTTAAAAGAATTTTCATTTAAAATAGAATATAAAAAATAAAAATTATAAGGAGATAAACCTTGAAAAATAAACTTGCTTTAGTATCTGGAATATTAATTTTATTTTTTGCAGGATTTACTTTTGGTATTAATGCAAAAACAGAAAACGATAGATCAGAAGATATTAAATTACTTGGTCTTTATACCCATGTTTTTAAATTAGTTAAAGATTATTATGTAGAACCAGTAGAGTCTAAAAAACTTGTTTATAGTTCTTTAAGAGGAATGATGCAAGCTCTGGATCCTTTCTCTTCATTCTTTACTCCTGATGAGTTTAAAGAGTTTACTACAGAAACAAAAGGCGAATTTGGTGGTTTAGGGATAGAAATAACTATGGAAAATCATAAACTTATAATTGTTGCTCCTATTGAGGATACCCCTGCTTGGAGAGCTGGATTAAAAGCTGGAGATATTATTCTTAAAATAGATGGAAAGCCTGTTGAAAAAATGACTTTAATGCAAGCTGTAAAATTAATGAGAGGAAAACCTGGAACAAAAGTAACTCTTACTATTTTAAGAAAAGGAGTAGAAAAACCTTTTGATGTAACAATTGTAAGAGATATTATCCATGTAAAAAGTGTAAAAACAAAACAGTTAAAAGATGATATAGGTTATATCAGATTAACCCAATTCCAAGAAAATTCTGCAGAAGAATTTGAAAAAGCTTTAGAAAAATTTAAAAACAAAAAAGGAATTATTGTTGATTTAAGAAATAATCCTGGTGGCCTTTTATCAGCAGCTGTTACTATTGCAGATATGATTCTTCCTGAAGGTAAACTTATTGTTTATACAAAAGGAAGAATACCAAGTAGTAATGAAAAATATTATTCTGAATCTAAACCTATAATTTATCCAAAAATTCCTATAGTTTTAATTGTTAACCGAGGTTCTGCAAGTGCTTCTGAAATATTAACTGGTGCATTAAGAGATAATAATAGAGCTTTAGTTGTTGGAGATAGAACATTTGGAAAAGCATCTGTTCAAACACTTATGCCACTTCCAGATGGTTCTGGATTAAAACTTACCACAGCTCATTATTACACTCCAAGTGGAAAAATGATTATGTATAAAGGAATAATGCCTGATATTATTGTGCATGAATCTCAAGAAGAACAACTTAAAAGAATGAAAGCAGAACGAGAAGCTAAACTCAAAGGTAAAAAAATAAAAATAGAAGATCCTCAACTTGAAGCGGCAATTAATGCTATTAAGATATTAAATTTTGCAAAAGAAAGTATATAAATGAAAGTTTTAGGAATAGAAACTTCCTGTGATGAAACAGCAGTTGCTATTTATGATAGTGAGAAGGGGTTACTTTCAAATGTAGTCTCTTCTCAGATTGAAATACATTCTGAATGGGGAGGAGTTTTTCCTGAACTTGCTGCAAGGGAACACACTAAAAATATTTTGCCCGTCTTAGATAAAGCTATAAAAGATGCAGATATTTCTTTAAGTGATATAGATGCTATTGCCTTTACAGCTGCTCCCGGACTTATTGTTTCTCTGGTAATAGGTGTTGTAGGAGCAAAAGCTTTAGCTTTTTCAATTGATAAACCTTTAGTACCTGTTCATCATATAGAAGCTCATATATTTTCAAACTTTTTAGAAGAAAAAATAGATTTTCCTTTTTTAGCTTTAGTTGTTTCTGGTGGACATACAGAGCTTTATATTATAAATAATTTTGAAGATTATAAATATCTTGGTGGAACAATAGATGATGCAGTTGGTGAAGCTTATGATAAAGTTGCAAGAATGCTTAATTTAGGATATCCAGGGGGACCAATAATAGACAAGTTATCAGAAAAAGGTATCTGCTCTTTAGAACTTCCAAGACCTTTATTAAAAGGAAAACCACAACATAAATATAATTTTTCTTTTAGTGGATTAAAAACTGCAGTATTGAAAGAAGTAGAAAAACAAAAATATAAACCTGAAGATATAGCCAAAAGTTTCCAAGAAGCAGTTGTAGAGGTTTTAGTAAAAAAAACTTTAAATGCAGCTGCAGAGTTTAATATTAAAAATATAGTTGTTGCCGGTGGAGTTTCTGCCAATAAAAGATTAAGAGAAAAGCTAACTGAAGAAGCAAAAAAAGAAGGTATAAAAGTTTATTTTCCACCTTTATATCTCTGTACTGATAATGCAGCAATGGTAGCTTATACTGGATATTTAAGAGCTAAAAAAGGTAAGTTTGTAAGTTATGACTTTAAACCTTATGCAAGGATTAGAATGGATAAATTTGTAGAATTGATTTAGAACCATCTTGTGTAATAAATTTGTAATCTAAAAATTGTGTAAGGATTTGCAAAAAATCCTTTACCTATATAAACTCCAAAAGATAAGTTATCATTATCAAACATTTCACCAGCCAATCCAGAAAATAGTGAATATCCGATGTTATAAGCAGTATTGTAGCAAATATTTGTGTCCACAAAAGGTCTTAATTGTTTTTTATAACTATCAATATAATTAATTCCAAACAAAGAACCTATACATGCTTCTATAAAATTATCAGGTAAAACTTGTGTATTTGGTGTTATTAAAATTTTATTGATAGAACCTGTTTTATTTGATTTTTCATTATAAAAACCTCCTGATAGCTGAATATAATTAGAAAAATCTGGATATCCTATTCTATATTTATGTAAGTATCTTGATTCAAAGTAATAACCATTACCTATTTCTTTAAAATCTTGAGAATAATAATTATTAATTGAAGTACTACCAGATATAACATTTTTTGAGTTTATTGATATTGTTGTACTGTATTTTAAATTAGTTTTAGATGCTCCATAAAAAGAAAGATTACTTTCTTCTGCTCTTTGATTTATTCCTAAGGATAAAGTAGAATCCCAGTATTTATTAGTTTTGAAATTATAATCTATAGATAAAATAGGAAATAATTCTACAGATTTTCTTGCTCCTAACTTTATGATTATATCTGAAGAATTAAATATTTTTTTTATTCCTATTGTTAATAAACTATCAATACTTGGCAATTTTTTATAATTACTTTTTTTATAAGAATTTGTGAAATAATTTTCATTATCTATATAAAGATAACTATTTAGCCAAAGATATTTTTTTAATTGATATTTAAGATAAAATCTTGAAACATCTTCAAAATATTCATAATTAATATGAGATTTAAATCTGTTTGAATATTTTGTATATAAATCTACAAATTGTTTATATGCAAGGTAATCTTCCTTACTTCTTTTTAAGTTTCTATAAGAAGTATTTAATGCTTCATTTACTCTTCCAACAATATCTTCTGCATAAACTTTATCTCTATAAGGTAAGGTATCTTTGTATTTTTTTAATGTTTTGTTTATTCCATCTTTATCTATTTCATTAATTTCTATATTTAGTACTTTATCTTGTTGTATTTTTATTTTCTGTTTTTCTGTTTTTTCTATTTTTACTGTTTTATTTTTAATATTTATATCTGGAATCAAACTCAAAATATCTTTTGTATCTTTAACTATTTTAAATTTTTCCTCTTTTTTAGTTTTTATTTTTTCTTGATTATCAGGTTTTTTTTCTTTAATCATAGATTTAACTTTTTCTTTTTTAAATTTAAAATTAGCTAATATAATTCTTTCAGGAATAATATCAGCTATCCTAATAAAAGAATCTTTATAGTATTTTTTAATCTCTTTTAATAAAGGTTTTAGTTCTTTTGTAAACCTTGTATTACCAACTCTAACAACATAGTAAGAGCCAATCTTTTCAATTCTTGCATATGGATATTTAGAAATTTTTTTGTAAACATTTTTTGCTTCTTTAATATCTTTTGTACTTATTACTTGAATACTATATATATTAATATAACTTTCTACCAAACTACTATTTACATTTTGAACAAATTTTAATTTTTCTTCTTTTTTAGTTTTTATTTTTTCTTGATTATCAGGTTTTTTTTCTTTAATCATAGATTTAACTTTTTCTTTTTTAAATTTAAAATTAGCTAATATAATTCTTTCAGGAATAATATCAGCTATCCTAATAAAAGAATCTTTATAGTATTTTTTAATCTCTTTTAATAAAGGTTTTAGTTCTTTTGTAAACCTTGTATTACCAACTCTAACAACATAGTAAGAGCCAATCTTTTCAATTCTTGCATATGGATATTTAGAAATTTTTTTGTAAACATTTTTTGCTTCTTTAATATCTTTTGTACTTATTACTTGAATACTATATATATTAATATAACTTTCTGCAAAACTACTAAAAGCTGTTATTAAAATTATTAATAATAATTTTTTCCACATTAGAAAATCCTCTTATAGTTGTAAATATAAAAGGATGGATCATATTCTCCTAAATATAGATAATAATCTAATATTAGGTTTAAGTATTCATTATAATTAAGGGTATTTTTTGCAATTTTTAGTAATTTTTTTATTTTTTTAGGTGAGCTATATTTGAAAGAAAGCCTAATATAATTCCTTAAAAATTCTTTATTGTTTATTATATTTGGATTTATTCTTAGCTGTTTATTAGCTAAAATCCATGCTTTATTGTAATAATAAGAACTTTCATCAAATTTTGTTTGTATGTTTAATATATCTGCATATAATATTAAAAAGGATAAATTATTTTTCTCTTTATTTATATATTTTTTAGCTAAACTATAAGCTTTATCTAATTCTTGGATATTCATATATGCAGTAATAACTTCTATATATAAATCTTTTTCTTTTTTAAAGAAAGGTAGATATGTTTTTAATAACTTATAATATTCTTCAGAATTATCTATAAAAAACCATAAAATCTCTTTCTTTTCATTTAGGGAAAGTTGTTCTCTATAATCTTTTAATAAAATTTTGTAAATCTTGGCAACTTTTTCTTTATTTTTTAGTCCTGCATAAATTTTTGCTAAATAAAACAGATATTCTTTATCACTAAATATACTCGTGTTTTCATTTAATATTTCTAAAGCTTGTTGGAATTTTTTGTTTTCTATAAGTATATTTATATATTCTTTTATAAATGCTTTTGTTTTTTTTATTTTATAGATTTTAGAGTATATAAATTCTAAAGATTGTAAATCCTTTTTCCTATAATAATAATCTAAAAGAGGATATATATAAGAAATATCAATCTGTTGTTTTATTAAAAGATATTTAACTACTTTTATAAATTCTTTATATTTTTGATTTTTCAAAAGTAAAAATAGCAGTAAATTATAATAAGTTTTATCTTTTGGTAAATCTTGCACATATCTTAATACTTCCAGTGCCTTATCATAATATCCTTTTGCTATTAAAAGATATACTATGTCATATTTTTTTTCTAAAGGGAAAACTTTTAAAGTTTGAATATATTTAACTAAAATATGAGTTTCACCTAATTTAGTTGCATAGATTAAGTATTCATATAAATACTCTTTTTTATTAGTTTTTTCATAAATTTGCTTTAATAACTTTAGAGATTTTTCTGGATAACCAGTATATTCATACAATTTTGCAAGTTCTAAAGCATTTTGATAATTTCCTTTTTTTACCTGTGTTTCATATTTTTGTATTTTCAGATTAATAATTTCAGGATAAGAAAAGGTAAATAGTATTTTTTCTATAGAAGGATCTTTAGTTTTATTGTAAATATAAAGATAGTTTTTATATGCTTCGTCTGTTTTTCCAAGCCAAAGAGCTAGTTGTGCAACTCTTTTCCTCCATTTTATACTAAAAGGTATAACTTTTAGTACTTTTTTTGCAACAATATAAGCATGTTCTAAATCTTGCGTATAGATAAAACTTTTATACATAAGCTCATAAAGTTGTAAATCAAATTTTTGTTTACTAAATACAGGATTTATTAGCAATACTATTAAAATTAAAGAAACAATTATTCTTTTCATTTAATTTATTACCTTTAATATTTTTAATGATAAAATTCTTGCTAATTTTAAATTTCCAGTTTGAAGATAAATATCAAGTATTTTTTTCAAAGCTAATCTATTTCTTGTTTTTAAAAAATAATTTTCATATCTTTTTGCTATATTTATAGCTTCTTTATATTTTTTATTCCAAAGAAGAATATAAACTGCTTTCAAAAAGTATTTTGTTTTTACATTTTCATTCTTTGTAATTTTAAATAAAGTTAAATATATATCTTTTGCTTTTTCTGAATGTTTTAAGTATTCATAAATCTGTGCTTTCTTTTCTAAATATTTTATATTTTTTTCTTTTTTGTAAAGTATATCTAAGATATTTAAAGCAGCTTTATAATCTTTATAATATAGACTTATATTTAGAAGATCTTTTAGGTATTCTTTTTTAGGATTTATTTTTACTAATTTTTTTAATGTTTTATAGCTTAAATCTACAAAATTCATAGATTTACTTTCATTTAATACAAATTCATAATTAGTTTCTGTAGGATTAAGCTTTAGAATTAAACTTAAATATTTTTTCGCTTCTATTAAATATTTTTTATTTTTAGATTTAAAATATAGATTTTTATAAACGAAATAACTATTCTTAATAAAACCAATATTTCCTATACATTGTTTGTTTTTTTGACAATTTTCAATTAAATTTTCTGCTTTTTTTAGTTTACCAGTTTTTAAATAAAATCGTAAAAGAGCTATTTTAAAAAAAGCATGTTTTGGGTATGCTTTTGATAAACTTTCTAAATATTTAATTGAAACTTCATAATTACTTGTTTCCATATCTATCATTGTTTCCAATTTTCCTTTTGGAAAAAGTATTATAAGAATAGTTATAAATAAAATAATAATAGCGAGTAGTTCATATTTAGATATTACTTTTTTATTTTCTAAAATTTCCTTAGTTGCACTCAAGCTTAAACTCCACTTTTTCCGTGTTGAAGATTAGCATATTCTTAATTTTTTTATATTTATTTTTTGTATATATCTTGCAATTTTGTAATTTGTTAAATATTACCTTTACAGGTTGATACCCTTTTAAACTAAATTCATTTTTATTTACCTTTTTTATTCTTGCATTTGTCTGTTTTATGTAAGTTTGATTTGGTCTATTTTCTGTAAATTTTATTTTATAATTTCCAGAGCCATCTAAACTTATATAAAGTTGGTCATTATATGGATAAAAACCTATTACACCTTTACTTGTTTCTAAATTAGGATATCCAAAGCCTTTTGGAACTTTGAGTGTTCTTAAATTTTTATCTGTCTTTATTATCCAATAATCTCCTTCTTTTGCAATAGCACTATGGTAAAAATCAAGAACTTTCAGAATATATTCTGAAACTTTCATAGGAATTACATCTTGTTTTAAAGCATAGTTATAAACTTCTTTTAATGCATTTAAACTTGCAAGTTTTGTTCCAGAAAAAAAGTGATAATAAATATCAATTGGCTTCAATCTTCTTGGTTTGTCTGTTAATTGGAAAGTTTCTATTACTTTTTTATATCCCCAAAAGTTTTTGGTAAAATCATCTGTATAGAGCTCTTCATTTTGTTCTCCGTCATATATTTGATAATATTCTCCTCTTTTTAATCCGGCTGGAGCTACTAATGACAAAAAAGGCCTGTCTTTTGTTATGTATGTATCACCACCATTAATATTTAATATATTATGTTCATAAGCTATTTTTAAAGCTTTTTTTGGAGGATTGCAATCGCCTGACCAATATAAAATATTTACTTTTTTGTTTGGAGGACAAAGTTTAGATAAATTTTTTACAGAATCAACTATCTCTCTATATAAGCTAAATTTATAGTTTGGTATTTTTAAATTATACCCTTCAGGAATTTCATTTTTATCTTTTAGCTTTGAAATTTCCATCCATTTAAATGGATGAGAAAAAGTATGTGAAGCCGGTTCTACATTATCAAGGGCATAAATAGATTTTGCCACTTCTATAGCCTTTTTTGAGTATTGTGGATAAACCCCATATGGCATAATTTCTGCTTCTATAAAGGATACTCCTATTGGAATTTTATATTTTTTCAGTATTTCATCTCTTATTACTTCCATTGCAAATTTTTTGGTAGGGCAAAATTCACAAAGAGAAACTGAACCATCTCCATCTATATGAGAAAATAAAACTCTCATGCCATTTTCAGTGGTAAAATCTGGTGCAGGGAAAGGTTTTAGTCTAAGACTTCTTTTAAGTAATTCAAATGGATTTGGTATCCATTTAATTATATCACCAACATCTACAGTCAAATATTGTTCCAAAACATATCCACCCCATGGTGTTATAGTAATAGGATGAAACTCTTGATTTTTACTATTTTTTAATATTAATAGAGGCTTTCCTTTATTGGTTTTTATTAAGCTATCTGGAGTTATGTTTAAAGGAGGTTTTTCTTCAAACCCTACAATTTTATCTTGAAAGATAACTTTGTTTTTACTGAAAAAGCCAGCTTTGTTATTTTCAGCAGTTAAACCTAAAGGCTTTAGATACCTTTGCGTTTCTGGAAATCCAAAATATCCTAAAAATAGAATTTTATTGCCATTTTTGATTCTTTTTAATATCCAATTATAAAATTTATCATAATTTTTAACTATATCATTTTCAAGCCATACTACCATTCCGGCATATCTATCTATTGTATGTTTTAACTGCATTGCCTCTTTTGGAGTTTTTAAATCAGCTACATATCCTAAATATTCTAATGGCATTTGAATTAATCTATGGGCATTAGAATATGCTACATCATCCTTAGTCTTATAAATAACTAAAACTTTTCTTGGAAATATCTCAAAATTAGATAGGCCTATAATTGATAAATCTTTGTTTGTAATATATGGTATAAATCCTAACTTTTCTATTTTTTCTGCTAATTTTCTTGCTAAATTTTTTTCATTTGGCTTGACATAATCTATAACATAAACAGGAATATTTTTGGATTTTATGTAATTTAATTTATTTATTAGCCATTTTCTATCTTCTTTTGAAACTTCATAATAATTTTTCCCGTTATATCCCCTAAATAGAGATTCTGCAACAACACCATTAATATATGGATAAACTTTGTCAAACACCTCAAATCCTCTATTTAAGAAAATTTTTGAATTCGGAAATTGCTTTTTTACTTCAATTATAAAATTTGCCAAAGCATTTTCATAACTTTTCCAATCTTTCTTTTTTAAAGCTAATTGATAAGAGTCTAATGTATCAAAAAAGAAACTATTTATTCCTTCTTTTCTAAAATTTTTTATTTTATTTAATAAGGACTTTCTATAATCCTTATTTCTAATATCTGTAACTAAAGAATCCCAGTTTTTGTTTTTACCTAAAATCCATTCTTTTTTAGCTTTTGTTTTATCTGAAACCTCCTCTATACTTATATAAGCTACTAATTTTTTATTATATTTTTTTAATACATTCTTAGAAATATCTTCTACATTAACTACAACATAATCATAAACTTTTAATAGTTCTTCTGGTACGTCTTTATCATAATAAAAGGCTAAATTTTTACTAAATGCTTCAGACATTATAATTAAGGCAAATAATATAACTAGTTTATCTTTGTAGCATAAAAGTTTCATACTCTAATCTCCTCATAACTTTATCTAAATAAATTAAACCAATAGTAGAAGCAATTAACATTGCTAAAGCTGTTCCATATCCATAATAATAGGGACCTAATATTATAGTTATTATTGGCAAAATAATGTTAAATACTGCCATTATTATTGTAATAATCAATGTTTCATATCTTCTATCTAAATAAAATAAAATAGCAAGTATGTTCATTACTAAGAGTTGAAGCTGCGTGGCTATCATATCTATATAAAATAGTGGTATTGCAGCTGAAGGTAAATTGAATATAGAAAAAATTAAAGGTGCAGTTATATAGAGTATAATATTGAATATACCTTGTAAAACTATGGCTTCTTTTATTGAAATTCTAACTATGTCTATCATCTGTTCTTTAAATCTAACTAAGGTTTCTAATGTAGCTCCTTCTACAACACCCTTGAAATATTTTTCATAATATTCAGCAAAATCTGCTTCTAATCTTAAGAAAAAAACAGCCATACCTGGAATAATTGATAAATAAGCTAAAAACAAAGGTAAATCATAAACGACAGATGATCTAATCTTTCCAATTATATCTTCACCAGTTAATGGTGAATACCAAAATATATATTCATCAGCCCATATCCCAAGATTAAAGAAAAAACCTGCTAATGCTAATGGAAAATATTGTTTATAAGCTTTTATAAAATCAAAAGATAAAACTTCAAAAAATTGATAATTTTTTAAAATTAAATAAAGCAATAAAATAAATAATATTAAATTTCCTAAGAAAAAAGAAATAAGCAAATAAGCTAATCCAAAATAACCTATAAAATATGAAAAAACTATGATTAATAGATATGAGAAAAAATAAGACAAAACAACATATCTATATTTTTTTACACTTATAGCTAAAATATTTATTATCCAAAGATTAGAAAGTAAAATCAAACTAAATAAAAAAGTAGTAACAAAATATATATTTTTTACATCTTTTAAAAATAAATAAATATAAATAATGGAAAATAATAAAGACAAAGCAGTATTTAGAGTTAAAATACCAAAAAAATTAGGTACAATTTCTTCCTCTTTACCTTCATATATTCTATCTGCAACAAATCTTGTAAAAACTAACTGATGAAAGCCAGATAATATTAAGCTTAAAGAAATTAGATATGTAACACTTACCTGAAATTTTATAATATCAGCTGAATTTCCATATATTGATATATTGATAAGTCCAACTAAAATTATTGCCAGAATAGATATTACCCATCCACCTGCAGATAAGATAGCAGCATATCCATAAGCTTCAAATAAAGAACTTATCTTATTTTTCTTTAGTATTTTTCTTAATTCAAAACCTATTCCTGCCAAGATAAAGCCTCGTAATATAATTTTTTATAATTAGAAAAAAATAATTCTTGAGTATAAAACTTATTAACCCTTTCTAAAGCCACCTGCTGACATTTTTTCCAAAGGGCTTCATTTTCTAAAAGTTTTATATAATGTTTTGCTAAATCTTTAGCATCTGCAACTTTACAAACAAAACCAGCATTACCTAACTTTTTATCTTCTTCATTTAGTCCACCATATATAATATCAAAGCAAGAACCTACATCTGTAGTAACTGCAGGAACACCTGCAGCAAAACCTTCTAATATAGAAAGAGGCATTCCTTCACTAATAGAAGTAAGAGTATTTACAGAGATTTTTGGGAAAATATCTAATATATTCTGAAAGCCTAAAAATTTTACATTTTTTTCTAAATCTAAAACCTTTACTAAATTTTTGCATTCTTCATAATATTCAGGATCTTCATCTGTTGGACCAACAACCCATCCTTCAGCATCAGGTATTTTATTTACAACAATTCTCATAGCTTTTATAAATGTTTTTATATCTTTAATAGGAACAACTCTTCCTATTAAACCTATTACTTTTGGATTTTTTGAAGGTCTTTTTTCTAAACATGATTTTAATCTATCTATATTTACACCATTAGGTATAACCATTGTCTTTTCTTTAGGTGCTCCATATTCAATTTGTATCTGTCTAGCTTTTTCATATAATGATAAAATTTTATCTGCCGTATAATAGCTAAATCTTCCTATACTTTCAAAAAATTTATTCCATACAAATTCTAATCCTGAAGATTCTTCCATACTTTTAAGGAATCTTCTTCTAGTGGAAAACCAATCTGAAGTAAGTAAATCAATTTTCCTTTCTCTTGTATATATTCCGTGCTCTGTAAGTATATAAGGGATATTTCTATTGAGTTTAAGAAGTCCTGCTAAAAAGCCTGCATAACCAGTTGAAGGAGAATGAACAATCTTTATTCTTGGAATACGATTTATAGCCTTAAATATTTCCCACAGGGGTATATGCATATTACGAATTGTCCAAAAGTAATCAATAAATGATTCATTTTCATATTTTTCCAAGTAAGTATTAACTATAAATTCCCAAGATACATTTGAATAGAGAAAATCTTCTAAAGATATATTTTCAATCAGTCTATTAATAGCATCTAAATTATTACCTTCTTTATTAAAGGATTTATGAACTGTTTCTATTTGTTGGTAATATTCTTTTTTTAGTTTTCTTCTTTTAGGTATAGGTAGTTCTTCCTTATCAAAAATATATATTTCATCAAAATAAACTAAATTATCAGGGAATTTATATCTTTTTTCTCCATAATCTTCTCTTCTACTTCCTATGAATAAAACTCCAAATTTAAACTCAGGAAGACCTGATATTAATTGATGAATCCAAGAAGAAACTCCTCCTCTTATATATGGATATGTTCCTTCTCCAATTATCAGTATATCTATATTAGATTTCATCTTCAGACCATACCTTGTAATTAAAATAAAAATTTGGATGTATAGAATATAAATCAATATTTTTAACTAAATTAAAAATTTTCTTAAAATCCTTTTTTTCATAATAGATTTCCATTAGATAAGGGATAACTTTTCTATTTCCTAATTCATAAGCTTTACTTAAATATTCTTCTGCAAGCTTATAATCTTTTTCTAATAAAGCGATTCTTCCAAGATAAAATTTTATTTCTGGATCTTGTTTTAAGCTAAGAGCTTTTAAAAAATATTCTTTTGACAAATCCAAATAGTAATTTTTTAATTCTTCATCTACAATACCAAGGAATATACTTTCCCAATATAAAACAGCTATATTTTTATATATATCTGCTTTTTCTTCTTTAGAATTTACATTTTCTAGTTTCTTTTGTAATTCAAATATATTTTTATTTATATTATCTTCTTCTTTTGAAAAGATACTAAAAGCTAATAATCTAATTTCATCATTATTATCTGAAAAAGCTTCTTTTAAAATTACACCTTTATTTGGATACTTTAATCTTTTTTGCAAAGATAGAATATTAAGCTTTATATGTTCTGGTAAATTTTTATTGAAGTTTTGTAAGGAGCCTTCTCCTAATCTTCGTTTTATTATAGGAATATGTTCTTCTAAATCTTCTGTTTCTAATATATCTATATTTAGATTTTTCTTTTTTGAAGTTTTATAAAATAATACATATATAATAGATAAAATAATTCCTATAACTGAAGTGATAAATATAAAAGTAGTTAGTAATATTATTATTTTTACTTTTTGTTTTTTTAATTTAATAGCAAATATTGGAGTTAAGACTAAAGAAATAAAAAAACTAGCTATTAAATGAAAAATTATATAAACATAAATAGAAAATATATTATCAAATATCAAAAAATTTGCCATCCCAACTATTTCAAAGAATATGCTAAAATATATGTATTCTTTTTGCAATATTTTATCCTTTTACCAAATTATTTAAAATTTCATTCACTTTATTTAAATCTTTAATATTAAAAACAAAATATTTATATTTATGGTCTAAAAAATCAAATTGCTCATATAATCTATTTATAAATCCAATACCTCCTTCCTTAGCAATTAAGGGAAGGACAATTATAAAAATATTATTCTCTTTATTTTCTATTTTTGTATAAAAATCTAAAGCTCTAAGGCTTTGTCCTAAGAAGTTATCTATTATTGAAGAATAACTACTTTTTACTTCTATTATTACAATAGAAGAATCTACATCTGAAATTTTTTTTAATTTACGTAGTTTAAATATTTCATATTTAAAATCAGATGGAATATATTCAGGTAATATATTCTCTTTACTAATAGCTTCAATTTCTTTTTGTTTAGCTATATTAAATAAAAAATACTGAGAAACAAGCTGTATAGAAAGTAGATTTTCAATATTATAATGGATAAATGGTATATGTTCTATTAAAAAAAATGCTTTTAATTTTTCATTAATATCAAATATAGGAATGGTAGCTATATAATCTATATTTTTTATATCTATCATATCTTTTATATATACAATCTCTTGCAAAAATAACATTTTTTGAATCAAAGGATGCTCTAAATCTATCTTTTTTTTATCTGAATTAAAAGGATACACATTTTTTATTTCTTCTTTTTCAGAATCATACTCCACATAGACAAAACTTTCTACAAAAAATTGATTTGATATGAATTTAAAAAAATTTTCTATATTTTCTTCTTTTTGTATTTTATGTAAAACAGCTCTTATTGTATAAGGTTTTGATATATAGCTTTTTTCCAATATATCATGAGATATTCTGATTGTATGTGCAGCTATACCTATTTCTCTTAATTTTTCCTCTAAATATGTTGCTTTAGACTCTATTGATTCTATTTTTTTTCGCCAATAAAAATAAAATTCTCCTGAAATTAAAGAAAGCATCAAACCATTTAAGAAAAAAAATTCAGGAAACTCTTTTAAATAAATAAAACCAGAAATAGTAAGTAAAAATAGTAACAATAATCCAGCACCCATACCATAAAATAAAGATAAAACCAAAATAGGTATATAAAAATAATTAAAATTAGAGGTTTTTATAAATAGAGGATCTTGATTATTTAAAATATATCCTATAGAAAAAGATACAACAAATATTACAATTATTTCAAAAATAACAGAAATATCTTTTAAACTTTTAAAATTTATTTTTATATTTGATTTTAAACTTTCTTTCATTTACTTTTACTAACAAGCTCATCTATTAATTCTTGAGCTGTTAAAGATACAGATTTATGTCCCCATTGTGATTTTGATCCAGTAGCAGACCATATTAAATGTCCATTTTTATTTTTAATTTGTATATACAAACTAACTGCAGGTTCACCATCTATTCCTGTTTTATATCTCCATTCTATTACTTTACCAGTTAATTTATAATCAAAATTTTTAATGCTTTTTAATTTTATATTTTCACCATCAAAAATATAACCATCTACTACTTTAAAACCTTTACTTAATAAAATCCCCTTTGTTAAAGAAGCTGCTTTCACACCTGCATAAGGAGTTTGAGAGAAGTTTTCAAAAGGGTAAACAACAATAATTCCTTTTTTAGGTAATTTCCCTACTTTTATATTTTCTTTTACTGAAGAACAAGATAATAAATAAAACGAAAAAAATATTAATAATATTGTAAAAAAAGATTTTTTCATAATAACTCCTTTTTTAACTAAATTTTTATTTACCATAATTATATTTAACATTATTTATTATATTTAATATTATATCATTTATAATGAAAAATCACATTTGATACTTTTTTAAAATTATCGAATAATTGTTAAAATTTTTTAGTTATATTTACTGTTTTGTTCCTATTAAACTCCAAAGTTCATGATCTATATTATGAAGAATATATTCAGGAGCTTCTACTTCTATAACCCATTTTTTATCAATGTAAAGTGGATTACCTTTTTCATCTAATTTATATCTAACTTCACCTGCTTTATTTTTTCCTTTGTAAAACTCAATTTTGTTCTCTTTTCTTACAATATTAGAAATACCATGCATATTCATCTGTCTAACAATAACATCTTCTATAAATTTTTTATCTGCTATGGAAAAAACTCTAATACTAATTTGTTCATTATAATATTTATCATTAAGCCAAACTAAAAATGCAAAAACTATAACGGCTATATCCATTATTGCAAAAGAAACACTATACTTAGTAGGTAAGAAAAAAAAATGAGGATATTGTAAATAATGTAAATAATATAATTCCAAGAAGAATGGTTTTGCCGTAATTAAATTTCATAATTATCCTCTTTAGGAATATATTTATTTTAAGTATATCAAATATAAAATAATAGAAAAAGGGTTCAAGTAGAACCCTTAAAATTTTTTATACTAATTCTTGTTTTTGTAAATACTCATGGATTTCATGTAAAAGCAATGCAGGTGTATTAATTGGATAATTTATATGCTCAACAATTTCAGAGATTTCTAAACCTTGTGCTTTTATACCTTTAAGTTTTTCAGCTATTTCTTCAGGTTTTGTAATTGGATATTTTATACCTCTAAGTTGTTTTAATACTAAATAAGGCCATGGAGCTTCACAAACTACTTGTACTGCTTGCTCTGTCATTTGTTGACAGAACTGTAATAAGCTTTGGGCTTCTTGGCCTTCTTTAATCATTCTGTAAGCAAGTTTAGCAATACCTCCAGCAGTGTGTACTCTTAACTCTTTTTTCTCTTCTGATGTTAGCTCATCTATATGTTGAACTTTATAAAGTGCAAGCTCTGGATCAGCCCTTAATATATTACGAACTGTATTTTTAGTAAGCCCCACTTTTTCTGCAATTTCTTCTTCTGTATAAAAGTATTTATCACTTAAAACAACTGCATAAGCAGCACGAGCTAAAGATGGAAGCCAAGTAAGTGTACGATATTCTGCAAGCTTTGTAAGACCTCCTAATAAATCAATAGATTTAAAAAATACACGAGCTACTAAAGATTCAAGCTCACTTTCATCCACTTGTGGTTTTAGTTCTATAACCATATCAAACCCTCCTTTTTATTTTAACTTAATGGTTCTAATATTCTTACTAAACCTGTTTCTGTTATTTCAAGATAATGAGTTTTTGTATCATGTCCAGACATACGACATCCATCTATACGGAATAATCGTACAATTTCACCAATAGGTTTTTTATATATTTTAGCTTGATAAGTTGTCATAATAATCTCTTTTGCAAGAACCATTGTTCCATCAACAATATGTCCTACTGCATAGCCACCTGCTGCTTCTGAGCTTAAATCTTCATGTCCACTTCTTTTTTGAGAAACAAAAAGGGCAGTTTGTTTATGTTCTTTCATAAAACTATATAGTCTTCTTACTATACCTCTTGCTTTCATCTCTAGATTTTCAAATAACCCTGTCACAGAATCAATAACTACGAATTTTGCTCCATACTCTTTTATTGCATATTCCATAGTAGCTGTTAAATTTGGTATGTTTTCCCTTAATGATACATGAGATGCTGCATCTATTAAGATAATATTATCTTCTATTTTTGAAAAATCATAGCCCATAGCCTGAGCTCTCATCTGTATAGATGATATAGCAAAATTTGCAGGAGTTTCTACAGTAACAAATATAACTTTTTCACCTCTTTGAGCTTGTTTAACAGTAAACTGTTCTACCATTAAAGACTTTCCTGTATCATTTACACCTGTAATATTAAAAACAGAATAAGCAGGTATTCCTCCTAAGTTTTTTTTAACAGGTTTTCCATTTTCTATCTCTGTTATGAAAAATAAATCATCTAAACCTTCTACTCCTGTAGGTACACCATAAATCTTCGGTGCTTTTGCAAGGGCATGACTGCCGATTAATACACCTTCTTTTACTACTTTTGGCTTAAAATCTTCGTTTTCTGCTTCTGTCCAAGTTCTCTTATACCAACTACTTTTACCATATTTATCTGTCATATCCCTTCTCCATTTATTTTTATTATTAATAATTAATTACTTCTACATCTTTTGGCAAGATATAATTTATATCAAAACTTTTTTCAAATTCAACATTAATTATTTTAAAAATTATTTTGTTTCCTATGGTATCATAAATTATAATTTTTTCAATATCATTATTTTTAAATCCTATTTCCATTTTTTTCAGTTTAAATTTTTTGATAAATTTTTCCTTAGCAGTTAAAACATAAGTTTCATTTTTTTTATTTATATAAAAATAATTAGATAATTTTTCTTTTCCTGATAAAATCTTTACTAAGGTAAGTATAAATAAATCTTTATTTTTATCAGTTATTATTACTTGGTTTTCATCTGGTGAATATATGAATATTTTATTTTCTTTTGAAAATATAACTTGTTTGTAAGGCTTTGTATAAACAACTTTAAATTTAGGACTTTTTAAATAAATAATTCCTGCAAATTCTTGTTTTTCATTTAGTTCTTTTATGTATGAAATTTGTTTAAACTCTATTTTACTATTTGAATATTTTTTTATTATTTTTTCTAAATTTAAGCTTTCATTAGCAAAAGAAAAAAAAGGAATAAGAAGGATTAAAAGTATTTTAGCCATTAGTATAAAGCCATTGCAAGTTTTTTTCTGTATTCCTTAGTTAGTGGATGTCTTTCCCCAAGAATATTAAATATTGTTATCATTCCTTTTCTTCCTGCTTCATCTTTATAATTTTTATCTAGCTGAACTATCTGTAGAAAATGTTTTAAAGCTTCTTCATAATTTCCATTCACTGTTTCACAAGCTGCCTTTTTATAAAGCTTATCTAACTGGGTTTCTTCTTTTAAATTATCACAAGCTTCTTTAAGCTTAGCTATCTCTTTTAAGGCTTGAGCTTGGATATAATATTCTTTGTGATATTCTTTAATAGTATCTAAAATTTTTAAAGCTTCATCTATTTTCCCTTCATTTATGAAAAATTTAGCTGCTTCAATAACAAGAGCTTTATTTTCCGGATAATCTTTTAAAAGCTGTTTAAATAATTCTTCTGCTTCTTTTACCTTACCATCTAAAATAAGTATTTTAGCTTCATCTAATTTTTGTTGTACTTTAGATTTGATATGTTTTTCTAAGAAATCTCTTAATTTTGGTTCTGGATAAGCTCCAACAAATTGATCAATTACTTTACCATCCTTAAATAATTTAACATCTGGAATTCCTTGAACTCCAAACTCTTGAGCTATATGTGGATTTTCATCAACATTAATTTTTGCAAGGATATAATCATATTCAGAGGCAAGTTTTTCAAGTAATGGTTTTAATGCTTTACATGGCCCACACCATTGAGCCCAAAAATCTACTAAAACAGGTTTTTCATAAGATTTTTCTATAACTATTTCTTCAAAATTTTCATCAGTTACATCATATATATTAGCCAATATAAAACCTCCTTAAGTATTATATTAATATATAATAATATCTACTTTTAATTTATTTTTTCAAGGTTGACTTTTTTTATAATATCTGTTATCTCTTCAATAACTTCTTCAATACTTTTATCAGTAGTATCAATTACTATATGCTCTTTTGTTGGCTTTAATGGTGCTATTTTTCTAGTACTATCTATTTTGTCTCTTTCTTTTATTTTCTCTAATAAATGCTCATAAGGAATATTAAATCCTTTTGCCTTTAGTTCTTCATATCTTCTTTTTGCTCTTTCTTCAGCTGTAGCAGTTAAAAATATTTTTATATCTGCATTTGGGAAAACAACTGTTCCTATATCTCTTCCTTCCATTACAACACATTCTTTTTCTTTTGCCATCTGTCTTTGTTTTTCAACAAGTTTTTCTCTAACTATTTTTATGGTGGCTATCTTAGAAGCCATTTTAGAAACTTTTTCATCTTTTATTTTGTCTGAGATATCCTCTCCATCAAGTAAGACTTTATCTTTATCAAGGGATATAGATATATTTTCAAGAATATTTTTTAAATCCTCTTCTGTAAATTTTCCACCTATTTGAAGTAGTTTATAAGCAACTGCTCTATACATTGCTCCTGTATTTATATAGGTACATCCTATTTTTTCTGCTAATATTTTTGCTACTGTGCTTTTTCCAGCACCTGCAGGCCCATCTATTGCTATAATCATTTATAATTCTCCATTTAATTTTTTTATAAATACTTTTACCATTTCAGGCATAGCTTTTGGATCTGTTCCTGTTATTATGTTTCCGTCTATTTCTACTGGATTTCCTGTATATATAGCTCCTGCATTCTTTATATCATCTTTTATTGAAAAGAAACCGGTAATTTTTTTACCTTTGATAATTCCTGCAGATATTAAGACCCATGGAGCATGACATATAGCTCCTATTATCTTATTTTCTTTATACATATTTCTTATAAAATCTACGGTTTCTTTATCTCTTCTAAATCTATCAGGGGCATAACCTCCTGGAATAAAAACTGCATCAAATTCTTTAGCTCTATTTGGTTCTATTTGTTGATTTGAAAAAAAAGTTAATCCATTTTTGCCTTTAAATTCACCAACCTTTGGCGAAAGAACAGTTATATTAAATTTTTCTTCTTTAAATCTGTATAAAGGATATATAAATTCAACTTCTTCAACAAAATTTTCAAGTAATAAAGCTATACGTTTCATTTTAATCCTCCATAATTTATTTATTTTCTTCTGAAGAAACTTTAATTATAGTTTTAACATTACCTCTTGGATTCCAATCTCCAATAACTTCTAAAAATCTTGGTTTTAATAAATTATATAAATCATCGTATATCTTATTTGTTGCTTCTTCATGGGATATATACTGGTTTCTATATTTATTAAGATAAAGTTTTAAAGATTTTAACTCTACAATAGTTTTATCTGGAATATATCTTATTTTTATTGTTGCATAATCTGGATATCCAGAGCGAGGACATAAACAAGAAAATTCAGGAAATGTAATATCTATTGTATAGTTTCTATCTGGATATGGATTTTCCCAAGGTTCTAACTTTGCTTCTAAAATCTCTTTTTCACCATATTTTAAGTTTTCCATTTATACCTCTCTACTTATTATATATTTTGCTAACTTTTCTAAAATTTCTTTATTTTCAAAAATTTCAATACTTTTTAATGCTTTTTCTATATGTTTTTTTGCTATCTCTTTTGATTTTTCAATTCCATAAATAGATGTATATGTAAGTTTATTGTTTTCTTTATCTTTACCAACAGTTTTACCAAGTTTTTCAGTTTCTCCTATTTCATCTAGTATATCATCCCATATCTGAAAAGCCATTCCTATATTATATCCATACTCTTTTAATGCTTTTTCTTTTGTATCTTCTGCATCTGCTAAAATAGCTCCAATTTGACAGCAAGCCATTATAAATTTAGTAGTCTTATTTTCATGGATGAATTTAATATCTGTAAAGCTTTTTTCTTTTTCTGCTAAAATATCTGCTGCTTGACCTGCTATCATTCCATAAATACCAACATTATGAGATAGAATGTTAATTATTCTAACTAATTTTTCCGCTGGAATATTTTTTATAGATGATATTTTCTCAAATGCATAAGTTAAAAGGCCATCTCCTGCAAGAATTGCGATAGCTTCTCCAAAAACTTTATGATTTGTAGGTTTTCCTCTTCTTAAATCATCATTATCCATAGAAGGAAGATCATCATGTATTAAAGAATATGTATGTATCATCTCAACTGCTAAAGCTATATCTAAAATATCCGCGACATTTTCTTTACCACAAACTTTAGCACTTTCTAAAACAAGAATAGGCCTTATTCTTTTTCCACCTGCATTAAGACTATAATGCATTGAATCAAATAATTTTTGTGGGATACCTTCTTTTAATTGATTTTCAAGCTTTTGATTTATAAACTCAGCCTGAGTTTTAAGATACTGTTTAATATCCATTTAAACCTCAAAAGCACTTTCTATATGATTTATTTTATCATTTAAGATAGATATTACATCAAATCTTATTTCATCATAATCTATATTTTCTTTTTCTATAAAAAGCTGTGCAGTTTTAATTATCTTTTGTATTTTTGGTTTATCTATTGTTTCCTCAGGTAGCCCAAAGGCTTCATAACTTTTACTTCTTACTTCAATAAAGACAAGAGTGTTTTTATCTTTGGCTATAATATCTATTTCTCCAAACTTTGAATAAAAATTTGTTGCTAATATTTGATACCCTTTGTTTTTCAAATATTCTTTAGCAATGTTTTCTTTTTCTTTGCCAATATGTCTTTTATTCATAATTTAATCTAAAACTTTTTCTGTGAATTGGAGTTATACCATACTCTTTTATTTCTTGAATATGTAGTTTAGTAGGATATCCTTTATGTCTTTCAAAAGAGTGAGGATAAATTTTTGAAAAATGTTCCATTATTTTATCTCTATAAACTTTTGCAATTATTGATGCAGCAGCAACAGATATACTTTTTTCATCTGCTTTTTTTATTGATATGTGAGGATATGGATCAAATTTAATATAATCAGTAATAATATAATCAAAATCTGATTTTAGACTGAATAATGCTCTTTTCATAGCAAGTTTTGTTGCATTATAAATATTAATTCTATCTATTTCTTCAGAGTCAACTACTCCAATTCCAATAGAAACTGCTTTTTTTCTTATCTCTTCAAATAAGGTCTCTCTTTTCTTAGGAGATAATTTTTTGGAGTCTTTTTCTATGAAAATATCTATATTTTGTGGAAATATAACAGCAGCAGAGACAACGGGACCTGCTAAAGGTCCCCTTCCTGCTTCATCTATTCCAACTAATTTTTTAAATCCTTTATCATATAGAGATTTTTCAATCTCAAACATATATTTATTGATTTTCTTCTTTAGATTCTTTAGCAGCAGCTGATTCTGCAGCTCTTTTTTTGAGCTCCCATTCTTTAATTTCTTTAATTCTTGCTGCTTTACCTTTTCTTTCTCTAAGATAATAAAGTTTAGCCCTTCTAACTTTACCTCTTTTAGCAACTTCTATTTTTGCTATTGAAGGACATCCCCATGGGAAAGTTCTTTCCATTCCTACTCCATAAGAAACTTTTCTTACTGTAAATGTTTTTCCTGTTCCACTTCCTTTTATTCTTATTACTGCTCCTTCAAAAACCTGTATTCTTTCTTTTCCTCTTTCTTCAATTTTTACATGAACTCTAATTGTATCTCCAACTCTAAATTCTGGCCAATCTTTAGTATTTTCAAGGTATTTTTCTTCTATCTCTCTAATTAATGCACTACTCATTTCTTTCCTCCATGAAATTTTGACAAAAAAATATTTTATAACAAACTTAAATAATTTACAAATTTGTTGGAATAATATCTTATGGGATAAAAAGATTTAGATTTTTATTTCTTGAAATAAATAGATAATTTTAGACAAAAGAGGAGAGTTATTTTACTCTCCACCGTACTCTACAGAATCTATTTCTTCTATGAATTGTTCAATATAAAATGTGATTAAATTAGCAAGATCTTCTGGTTCCATTTGAGTATATTTTCTTCTTATCTTTATTTTTCTTTCATGTACATCGCCTTCTTCTATTGTGTACTTTACAGAGATATATGGTTCTTTATTTACATTACAAGATGATGAATCCATTTCAACTTCAGGTATGCAAAATTCTATATCTATATCTGGATTAGCCATATCTTTTTTTACAAGTTCTACTACTTTTTGAAGTTTTTCTTTTAATTCTTTTTCCATAATTAAACCCTCCATTTTTTATTAAATAGGAGATAGATTTTCTATCTCCTAAGACTAAAGCATTTATGTTACCATTTCCATTGTGATACAATCTCTTTTTAATAAATCAGAACATACATAAACACATAAAGCACAACCTTTACATCTATCTTCAACTACATATGCTGCATTTTTATCTTCATCAAACATTAATGTATTTGCTTCTGGACAGAATAATGTACACTGTCTACAGTTATAAGTTGCGCATTTTTCTTGATCTACTTTAGCTACGTAATACATATTTCAACCTCCTATTTTTTCTAGAAAACTATTATAACAGTTAATTTGTTTAATCTCCATAATTTCTTGGTAAAATTTCATCATATCTCACATCTGCTTTTGATCCTTCAAGCCAAGGTTTTCTTCCATATATAAGAACATTTTCAGCTTCTACATTCTCAAACCAAGCACCACTAAGTTTTGTTTTCCTAAAATCACTATTACTAAATTTTGTTTTTATAAAACTTGCTTTTTGTAAATCTGCTCCTCTAAAATTAGAATATCTCATATCTGCATTATCAAAGTTAGCTTCTTGTAAATTACTATCTTCAAAACGAGTAGCTACCATAAATGCATTTTTAAAATTAGCATTTCTTAAATCTGATACCATTATTTGTGTTCTTTCTAAATTAGTATTTTCAAAGTTTGCATTTTTTAAATTTACCCTTTGAAATACACTTCTTGTTATCTGACTATTTTTAAAACTTACATTTTCTAAATCTGCATCTGCGATAAAAACATTATCCATTTTACAGTTTTCAAATTTAGCATTTCTTAAATTGGCACCAGTAAAAGATGTATTTGAAAGATCCAGATTTGAGAAATCTATCCCTTCAAGCTCTGCAAAAGAAAAGTCATATCCTTTTAGATCTTCACCTTTTTTTATAAGTTCTTCTACTTGCTGTTTAGTAAATGTTTCCATACTTAAATTACCTCAAAATTTAGGATACTAAAAATATTTTATGATTCTTTGTTAAATATCCAATGATGTTGAGCATAAAATAAAAAAAAGCCCCATTTTTGGGGCTTTTTAATTAAACTTTATAGTTAGAAAGGATATCATCCCATACAGTTTCAGGATTTTCAGGTTTATATTTTTCTTTAAGAGCTTCTACTTTTTCTTCAAAAGTAGGTATTTCTTCTGTTTTATAGAAAATTCCTATAGGTACTTTAGCATCTGGATTATAGTCAGCATCATAATCATGTTCAGCAAGTTCCATAGCTTTTTGTTTATCTGAAGGATCATGCCCTAACTCTTTATTTATATCTACTAATCTTCCTTTATAAAACTTAAATGTATCTAACTTGTTATAAGTTGGACAAGGAGAAAGTATATTTACAAACGCAAATCCTTTATGTTCAATAGCAGCTTCTATAATCTCTGTCATATGTTTAGGATTTCCTGCATATGTTTGAGCTACAAAAGTTGCTCCTGATGCAATTGCAAAGTTAATTACATTGAAAGGATTATCAAGGTTTCCGTAAGGTGTCAATGATCCTTTATATCCTGTTCTTGATGTTGGTGAAACTTGATTTTTTGTTAATGCATACATTCTATTGTCCATAGAAATAACAACCATATCAAAATTTCTTCTTGCTGCATGTGGAAAGTGTTCCATACCTATTGAGAATAAATCTCCATCACCTGCAGTTACTATTACAGGAACTTCTGGCTTAGCAAGTCTTGCACCAACCGCTGCAGGAACTGCTCTACCATGACATGAATGTAATCCAAAAGCATTCATCCAAAGAGGAAGTCTTGAAGAACATCCAATTCCTGACACTAATGATAATGCTGTAGGATCAAGTTTTTCATCAGAAAAAGCTCTTGTTAATGCAGTAACTACTCCAAAATCACCGCAACCTGGACACCATGTAGATTCAAGGCTTGATTTATATTCTCTTGGTGGAAGTTTTTCTTCCAATCTTACATATTGTATATCCATTTTTATTACCTCCTAATTTAAATTTTTATTAAGCTTGTACTTTTTTACCAAGTATTTCTTCAACTTTTTCTTCTATTTCCTTAGGTATGAATGGCTCTCCTCTATAAATGTTATATTGAACAATTTTTTCTGCAGGTACTGAAGAGAACATTCTTATAAATTTAGCTAAGTGTCCCATATAGTTAGCTTCTGGAACTAAAACAATGTCTGACATAGAAGCAGCTTTTTCAACAGCTTTTGCTGGTAAAGGATATATTAATTTTGGATATAATGCTGCTACTTTTATTCCTTTATTTCTAAGTCTTTGTATTGCTTCTTTTGCAATAGATGCAGTTAATCCCCACGTAATTATAGTAATATCTGCTTTTTCTCCTTCTTGTAAATCTCCTAAATCCCATTCAACTAAATGTGGATTCTCATCTTCTATGTTTTTAATTTTTCTAAATCTTTTATCCATCATTTCTGTTCTTTCTTTAGGAGTTGTTCTTGGATAAGAGTTTTCCCCGTGTTCAAGTCCTGTAGCAGTATATGGTTTTGGTGATTCGCCTGGTGCTAAGAAAGGAGATATTCCAGTATCTGTAATTTTATATCTGAATAAGTTTTCTAATTCTTCTGGAGAAACTTCTCCTTTTCTAACAATTGGTCTTTCTATTAAGTTTTCTTTAATTTTATTTATATCTGGAGTAGGTATTGCTTCAGCCCTTAAAGATAATGATGCATCTGTTAAAAGTAATACTGGTAATTGATATCTTTCTGATAAATTAAATGCTTCTACTGTTAAATAGAAATTTTCTTCAACATTTGTTGGAGCAAGTACTACTCTTTGATCATCACCATGTCCGCCAAGCGCTGCTGCAAAAAGATCTGCTTGATCATGTTTAGTTGGCATTCCTGTAGAAGGTCCACCCCTTTGAACATCAACTATAACTGCTGGTATTTCTGTCATAGATGCAAGTCCTATAAGCTCTTGCATTAAAGATATACCAGGTCCTGAAGTTGCAGTCATTGCTTTAACACCAGAGAAAGATGCTCCAATTACTATTGCCATTGAAGATATTTCATCTTCAGCTTGGTATACATATCCACCTGTTTTTAATATATGAGGAGCTAAATAGTTTCCAACTGTTGTAGCTGGAGTAATAGGATATGCTGCATATACTTTAACACCTGCTGCAAGTGCACCAAGTGCTATTGCTTCATTACCTTCTACAATTATTACATCTTTCTTAGGTAATGGTCCAGGTACTTTATATGGATCTACTTTTTTGATATTTTCCTTTACATATTTTTGAGCTACTTCTATAGCTTTAAAGTTCAAATCTATAACTTCTTGTCCTTTTTTAGAAAATTTAGCAACTATTTCTTCTTTTAAAAGCTCTATAGGCATTCCTATTAACTCAAATGTAGCTGCCATTGCTATAACGTTTTTAGTTATATAAGCACCAACTTCTTTTTTAGCAAGTTGAGACATTGGAACAGCATACATAATTACTCCTTTCTTTTCTAATTCTTCAAATTCAGGTTCAAAATCTCCACCTTCTGGGCCATCCCAGATTAATACTGTTCCTTCTCTAAGTAATGGCTTGTTTACTTCGTAAGCCTCACCATTAAATGCAACAAGAATATCAAATCCATCACCTTGAGATAATATCTTTTCATCAGACATTCTTACTTGAGATAAAGCATATCCACCTTTTATCTCTGCAGGAAAAGATTTAAAGGTTACAACTTCATATCCCATTTTTGCTGCTGCTTTCATTGTAAAATCACCAGAAGATATAACACCTTCTCCACCTTCACCTGCATATTTTACAGTTAAATCAAAAGACGCCATCTTTTTGTCCTCCTTTTTTAAATTTACTTACTTAAAAATATAACACTGTTTGAAAATTTCGTCAAATAAAATATAACAGCGTTTGAATTTTTCATCTATGATTTATTTAATATTTCTTCTACTACCTCACCTATTGTTGATATATTTTTTACTGTAGTAACTCCAGCAGACTCTAAAGCCTTATATTTTTCTTCTGCTGTTCCTTTTCCACCTGCAATAATAGCTCCTGCATGTCCCATTCTTTTTCCTGGAGGTGCTGTTACCCCTGCTATGTATGCTACTACTGGTTTTGTAACATTTTGTTTTATAAATTCAGCTGCTTCTTCTTCTGCTGTTCCTCCAATTTCTCCAATCATAACTATGGCTTCAGTTTCTGGATCTTCTTGGAACCATTTTAATACGTCTGTAAATACTGTTCCTGGCACAGGATCTCCACCTATCCCAATAGCTGTTGATTGTCCTATTCCTCTTTGAGTTAATTGGTAAGCAGCTTCATATGTTAAAGTTCCTGATCTTGATACAAGCCCAACTTTTCCTTTTTTAAATATATGTCCCGGCATTATTCCTATTTTTGCTTCTTCTGGAGTAATTACACCTGGACAGTTAGGTCCAATTAATACTGTATCTGGATAGTATGTTTTTATGTAATTTTTAACAGGTATCATATCATTTACTGGAATTCCTTCTGTAATACAGATAACTGTTTTTATTCCTGCATCTACTGCTTCTAAGATAGCATCAGCTGCAAATGGAGGAGGAACAAAAATTAAAGAGCAATCTGCTCCAGTATTATCTACTGCTTCTTTTACAGAATCAAAAACTGGGATACCTTCTACTTCTTGTCCACCTTTTCCTGGAGTTACTCCACCAACTACTTGTGTACCATAAGCTTTACATTGAGTAGCATGGAAAGAACCTTCTCTACCTGTAATTCCTTGAACAATTACTTTGGTATCTTTATTTACTAATACACTCATTTATATTACCTCCTAACCTATTTCTTTATTATTTTGCAGCTTCAACTGCTTTTACAGCACCTTCCCACATTGTATCTGCAGTAATTAAATTAAGTCCACTTTCTTCAAGCATTTTCTTTCCAAGTTCAACATTAGTACCTTCCATTCTAACTACTATAGGAACATGAGGTTTTACTTCTTTTGATGCAGTAATAATTCCTTCTGCAAGTCTATCACATCTTAAAATTCCACCAAATATATTGATAAATATTGCTTTCACATTAGGATCAGATAAGATAATTTTAAATGCATTAGCTATCTGCTCTGCATTAGCTGAACCACCTACATCTAAGAAGTTTGCAGGTTCTCCACCAGCAAGTTTAATTGTGTCCATTGTTGCCATTGCAAGACCTGCTCCATTAACCATACATGCTATATTTCCATCAAGTTTTATATAATTAAGATGATACTGTTTTGCTTTTACTTCTAATTCTGATTCTTGGGTTGGATCTTCCATTTCCATAATATCTGGATGTCTAAACAATGCATTATCATCAAAATCAACCTTTGCATCAAGAACTACAATGTTTCCTTCTTTAGTTAAAACAAGAGGATTTATTTCTACCATAGATGCATCTTCTTTCATATAAACATCATAAAGTTTTAAAAATACTGATGCTACTTTATTTATAAGATTTTTAGGAAATCCAAGTTTTAATGCAATTTCTCTTGCTTGGAAAGGTCTTAAACCTAAGAATGGATCTATTTCTTCTGTAATTATTGCTTCCGGTTTTGTAGCTGCTACTTCTTCAATTTCCATTCCACCTTCTGCTGAAGCCATTATTATCAGTTTTGATTTACTTCTATCAAGGGTAATAGCAACATAATACTCTTTATCAATATTTGTTGCTTCTTCTATATAAAGTCTACTTACAGGAAGTCCTTCTGGTCCTGTTTGGAAAGTTACTAATGTTTTACCAAGTAGTTCTGCTGCATATTTTTGAACTTCCTCTATATTTTTAGCTATTTTTACACCACCTGCTTTTCCTCTTCCACCTGCGTGAACCTGAGCTTTAACTACCACTGGAAATTTACCAAGTTTTTCTGCTACTGCGCAAGCTTCATCTACTGTAAAAGCAGGATATCCTTGTGGAACTGGAAGTCCATATTTCCTAAATATCTCTTTTGCCTGATGCTCATGTACTTTCATCTGACTTCCTCCTATTTTTAATTAAATAACTTTAAAGTTTCTATTTTAGAAGGGAATTTTTCTTCCCTTTTATTATCTATTTTGTAAAGTTTATTTAATCTTTGTATTAGTAATCTTTCAGTATTTAAATTTAAAGATTTAAGATTTTCTTTTTCTTTCCACCAATTTATAGTTTCTTCAAAAGAAAAGAGCTTATCTTCAATAATATTTTTAACTTCTAAATCTGTATATAAATGCAATAAACTAGCTACTGCTAAAAATCTATGACAATCAAAAGGGGATTTTTCTGCACACATTATTGCAATGTTTTCATTTTTTGATAATTTATAAAGATAGTTAATACCTTTCTTTATTTTTTCATCTGTAAGTAAATCTTTTAAGCTATTTATTCCCTCTTTTACTCTGTTTTTTATTTTAAGTCCTCCAACATAATCTCCTAAGAACTTATAGTGAAAAACTTTCTCTAAATTTTCTTTATTGTATTGGGGAAAAGCATTAGAATATGGAAATGTCCTAATATCTATTAAAATAGAAATATTATTATCCTTTAACTTATTTATAAGCTTTTCTACCTCAAAAAAAGAGGAATAGCCTACGGTAAATAGCATTTATAGTTGGCAGTTAAGGTCTAATTTCCTGTATTTTGATTGTCCCTCTTGGAAAATATCTCCGCCGTAAATATCATTTGCAACAATAACTGGAAAATCTTTAAAAGTTAGTTTTCTTATAGCTTCTGGTCCTAAATCTTCATAAGCTATAATTTCTGCAGATGTAATATGTTTTGAAAGAAGTGCTGCTGTTCCTCCATATGCAGCAAAATAAACTGCTTTATATCTTTTTAAAGCTTCTTTTACTTCAGGTCCTCTCCATCCTTTACCAATAGTTGCTTTTAATCCAAGTTCATGTAATTTTGGAGTATATTTATCCATTCTATATGCAGTTGTTGGTCCTGCTGAACCTATAACTTGGCCAGGCTTTGGAGGAGTAGGTCCTACATAATAAATTACTTGCCCTTTTATATCAAAAGGGAATTTCCCAGTTTTTTCAAACTCTTCAAGCATTCTTTTATGAGCAGCATCTCTTGCAGTATAAACTACTCCATTTAGTAAAACCCTATCTCCAACTTTTAAACTTTCTATTATTTCATCTGTTAAAGGTGTTGTAATTCTTTTTACTTCACTCATTTCCTTTCCTCTTTTTATATTTCTATTTCTTTATGTCTTGCTGCATGGCATTGAATATTTACAGCAACAGGTAAAGAAGCTATATGTACAGGTGCTACTTCTATTTTTACATCAACTGCAGTAGTTGAACCACCAAATCCTAAGGGTCCTACACCAAGTTTATTAGCCTCTTCTATTAATTCTTCTTCTAATTTAGCAATCCTTGGATCTGGATGTCTTTCACCTATATGTCTAAACAATGCTTTTTTTGCAAGAACTGCTGAATAATCAAAAGTACCTCCTATTCCAACTCCAACTGTAAAAGGAGGACATGCATTTGGTCCTGCATTTGCAACTGCACATAAAATAAATTCTTTTACACCTTCCCAACCATCAGATGGCTTTAACATCTTCTGTTTACTTTGATTTTCTGATCCACCACCTTTTGCAGCAAATTTTATTTTAATTTTGTCTCCAGGAACAATATTGTAATAAATTAAAGCTGGAGTATTATCTCCTGTATTTTTTCTATCTATTATAGGATCATAAGCTAAAGATGCTCTTAAATATCCTTCTTTTGTAGCTTCTCTAACTGCTTCATTAATAGCATCTGTAATATTTCCACCTACTATATGAACATCTTGGCCAATATCTACAAAAAATACTGGATATCCTGTATCCTGACAATAAGCAACTTCTTCGTCTGCAGCTACTTTTGCATTATCAAGGATTGTTTTTAATATCTCTTTTCCCATTTCTGATTCTTCTTTTTCAATAGATTTTTCTATTGCAGTTAAAAAATCAGAAGGAAGAAAATATTCTGCATCTATTACTAAGCTTTTAACTATTTCTTTAATCTCATTTGCATGTATTTCTCTAACCATTTTTACACCCTTAAATTAAATTTAATTCTTTTATTCTATTAATGCCAGCTTTTACAGATTCTACAGATTTTTTCCAGTTCTCTCTTTCTTCTTCACTTAAAGGTATTTTTTCTATAGATTCTACTCCATTTTTACCAAGTTTTGCTGGCACTCCTATATAAATATCATCTGCTTCATAATATTTCGCATCATCGTCTTCAAGATATACAGAACAAGGCATTATTTCTTTTCTATCCTTTAATATAGCCTCTACCATATAAGCAGCAGATGAACCTGGAGCATGATATGCAGATGTACCCATTAAGTTAACAATTTCTCCACCACCAAATTTTGTTCTTTCTACTATCTCATTTAATCTATCTTGTTCTATTAAATCAGTTAAAGGAATTCCTGCCACATTTGATGCTGTTAAAACAGGTACCATATCATCGCCATGGCCACCTAAAACATAAGCATTTATACTTTTAACAGAAACATTTAGTTCTTCTGCTAAGAATGTTTTAAATCTTGCAGTATCTAAAACACCTGCCATTCCTAAAACTCTATTTTTTTCAAATCCAGTAAGTTTAAAAGCTGCATAAGTCATAACATCTACAGGATTTGATACTACAATTACTATTGAATTTGGAGCATACTGTTTAATTCTTTCTGATATTACTTTTATAATTCCAACATTTTTAGATAAAAGATCATCTCTACTCATTCCAGGTCTTCTTGGAAAACCAGCAGTAACAACTATAATATCAGAACCTTCTAAAGCTTCATATCCTTCACCTTCAGGAGTTACAGTAAAACCTTCAACATTTACATCTTTTCCAAGAGAAATAGCCATCTGTTTTATATCTAATGCCTTTCCTTTTACTACTTCAAAAACTTTATTTTCTGTTTTTCTTGCAAGGTCAAACATTCTTACATCTGCTATACCATTTATAGCAAGGATATTTGCCACATGTTCCCCTACATTTCCTGCTCCAACAACAGATACTATAGGTTTAGACATAAGAATCCTCCGTAATTTGTTTTAAATCATACTTTATATACAATAAATTAGTCTATAATTAATAAAAAAATTTGTCAAACACTGTTTGATTTTAATGGAGATGAAAATGAAGTGGATAATTTTAGATAGGTATAAAATAAAAGTTTATGGTAAAAAAAGCAAACTTGTAATAAAAGGAATAGCTGAAGAACATAAAGCCTTTTTACACAATCTTTTAACAAATGATATAAATGGATTAAAAGAAGGGTTTTTTAATTATAATTTAAGACTTAATGGAAAAGGTTATCCTACGCAAGACTTTTTTGTGTTTAATCTTGGAGATTTTTTTATTTTAGACACTGAAGGAAAAGCATCTGAAATTATTGAAGAGTTTAATAAACTAAAACTTTCTATGCAGGTGTTTTTTGAAGATTTAACACCAAACTATAAGCATATTCATATTTTTGGTAAAGATTCTGAAGAGTTTATAAAGAAAAATTTTGATATAAGCTTACAAAACTTTCAGTTTAAACTTTTAGATGGACTTATAATAGCTAAAAACTTTTTAAGAACAGGTAATATAGGATTTGATGTTTTTGGGAATATAGAACAAGTATTAAATCTTTTAGATGAAAAAGATAAAATATCAAATGAAGAGTTTGAAAACGAGAGAATCAAGAACTGCATACCAAAGATAAAGAAAGAACTTAAAGAAGGATATTTGCCAAATGAAAGTCCTATTTTCCCATATGCAGTAAGTTTAACTAAAGGCTGTTATATAGGACAAGAAGTTGTTGCAAGGGTCCATTATAGAGGAAATCCACCAAGAACAACTGCAAAATTTACTTTTGAAGGAAATTTAAAAGAAGGAGAAAAGATATTTATAGAAGATAAAAAAGTTGGAGAAATAACTTCCATTTCACCTTTAGAAAATGTAGCATTAGGATATATTTTAAAAGCAAAACTTTCCGAAAAAGAGTTTAAAACAGAAAATGGAAATAAAATAAAACTAGTGGAAGAGTGTAATTTAAATGGAAAAAATAATTGATAAGGTAAAAAAAGCAAAAGAAAATCAGTTAAAGGTATTACAAAAAGAGATTTTTTTATTAAATGAAGAAATAGCATTTTACGAAAATAGAAATAAGGAAATAGAAAAGTATATTAAAAGCATAGATAAAACTAAATATAATAATGTAATTGAATTATTGGCTTTAGATAATTATATACAATCTTTACTTAAAGAGAAAAAAAAGAATCTAAATAAAATAGAAAATTTAAAGGAAAAGATTGATAAAATAAAAGATGAGATGAAATATATCCTTGGAGAGAAAAAAGCAATTGAGAAATATTCTGACAAGATTAAAAAACAAAAACAAAGAAAAGAGCTACAAAAACAAGTTCAACTTACTGATGAGATTTTTAATCGTAAGTTTATTTATTAATATTTTTATATTTGGGGTTTCTTATAGTCAACCTGAAAAAAAAGAAATAGATAAAGAGATAAAAAAATTAGAAAAATTAAGAACTGAAGTTCAAAATTTAATCAAAAGAAATGAAGAAATTTTAAAAAAAATAGAAGAAGAAAAGTCTAAATTAGAGAAAGAAAGAAAAGAGTTTGAAAAATATGTAAAAGAAGTAGAAGATGAAAGATATAAAAAACTTGCAAAAGTTTTTGAAAAAATGGAGCCTGAGCTTGCAGGTCAGAAAATATCAAATATGGAAGATCCTAAAAAGGCCGCTTATATAATTTTTAATATGAAAGAAAGATCTGCAGGAGAAGTTTTAAATTATGTATCTCCAGATATGGTAAATCAGATAACAAAAATTCTTACAGATATAAAGAAAAACGCTAAATAAACTATCCAAGATATAAAAAAAAATTTGACAAAATGGTTTATTATCTGACAAAATAGCATATAATTTAAATAAATTATTTGATTTAAGGTGAAAAAAATGAACTATAAAATAAGAACTTGGCCAGATAAGATATTAAAACAAAAAATGAAAGAGGTTGATTTTTTTGATGAAAGGCTTAAAGAATATATAGATGTTATGTTTGAAAAAATGTATGAGCTTGAAGGAATAGGCCTTGCAGCAAATCAGATAGGTATTCCATATCAGATAATTGTTATTGATACAAACACAAAAAAATATGAAGAGCAAGGAGAAGAAGGGGTAAAACTTGTTTTAATAAATCCTAAAATAGTAGAAAAAGAAGGAGAAGTAGAATCTACAGAAGGTTGTTTAAGCTTTCCTGGAATAAATATAACAATTCCAAGAGCTAAAAGAGTAAAAGTAATTGCAAAAAATGAGAAAGGAGAAGATATAGAGATAGATACAGATGATTTTCTTGCTATTGTTTTACAACATGAAATAGACCATATTAATGGAATTCCTTTCATAAATCATTTATCACCTGTAAAAAGAAGACTTGTTCTTGAAAAATATATGAAACAGAAAAAACAGTTAGCAAAGGCTTAATATATGTTTCCTGATTTAATAAAAATAGGTGATTTTACAGTTCATACATATGGAGTTCTTGTTGCTCTTGGATTAATAGCTTCTTATATTACTGCTATTTATTTTGCAAAAAGAGAAAATTTAGATACAAAAAAGGTTGAAAATATTATTATATTTGCAGTTATTGGTGGATTAATAGGAGCAAGAATTGCTTATGTAATTGAGCATCATGACCAGATGAAATCTTTTTTAGATTATATTGCTATTTGGAAAGGTGGTATAGACTGGTTCGGTGGATTTATAGGAGGTATTATAACTGCTTTAATTTTTATAAAAAAATATAACATACCTATATGGAAAGCAGGTGATATAGCAGGAATTTCTATAATAATAGGACATGCTTTTGGAAGATTAGGATGTACATGTGCAGGTTGTTGTTATGGTAAACCTGTTCCTGATGATTCGATTTTTAAAGATTTAGCTATAAAATTTCCTAATCATCCTGATACAGTAGCACCACCAGGTATAGCTTTATATCCAACTCAACCTGCAGAAGCTATAGGAAATTTTATCATATTTGGAATATTGTTTTTATTTTATAGAAATAAAAAATTTGATGGACAGATTTTTGCACTTTATTTAATATTTTATGGATTTGAAAGATTTCTTTTAGAATTTTGGAGAGGCGTTACACCACCAGTTCCATATATTAATCTAACATGGAATCAGATAATAACTCTTGGAATGGTTCTAGCAGGAATTATAATTTTAATAATAAGAAGTAAAAGACAAATTGAAACTGTATAAGCTTTTTGAAAAAAAGGTTTTTAATATAGAGCCGGGCCTTGAAAGAATAAAAAAAGCATTAAATGATATAAAAAATCCACATCAAAATTTTAAATCTATTCTTGTAGCAGGAACAAATGGGAAAGGTTCTACATCTGCATTCCTAGAAAGTATATTTAGAAATTATGGTTTTAAAACAGGGCTATTTACTTCACCGCATCTTATAGAAGAAAATGAAAGATGGCAGATAAATAGAAAAAATATACCTGATTATAAACTTGAAAATTATATAAAACAGTTAAAGCAAGTTATAAAAAAGTACAATTTAACCTATTTTGAAGCATCAACACTGTTTGCTTTTAAATACTTTTCAGATGAAAAAGTTGATATTGCAATATTAGAAGTTGGTCTTGGTGGAAGATGGGATTCTACAAATGTAGTTGAACCAGAAGTTTCAATAATTACAAATGTTTCTTTTGATCATATGCATATGCTTGGAGATACTCTTGATAAAATTGCTTTTGAAAAAACAGGAATAACAAGAGAAAACAAACCTGCTATTATTGGAAGAAACCAAAAAGAGATTATAAACTGGTTAAAAAAAAGAAATATAAAAAGGTATTATGTAAAAGATATAGATTTTAAAGTTTTTCCAAAAGGTAATACTAGTTTTGATTATCAATTTCAAAATATAAAAATAGAAAATATAAAACCTTCTTTAATTGGAAATTTTCAGTTTGAAAATGCAGCTACTGCAATCACTTCATTTATAATATTTGCTCAAAATAATAATATTCAGATAGATAAAGAGCTACTAAAAAAATCAATATCTTTTACAAAATGGATTGGAAGACTTCAGATTCTATCAAAAAATCCTTTAATTATTTTAGATGGAGCCCATAATGAAGATGCATTAACAAAAAGTTTTAAAGAAATAAAAAGACTTTTTCCAGACAAAAAAATTATTACTTTATATTCAGGAATGAAAGATAAAGATTTTAAAACTATTTTTAACATACTAAAAGAAAATTCTGAAAATATTTACTTCACAAAAATTCCTGTATCAAGAAGCATAGATAAAGACTTTATTCCAAAAGTATATAATTTTATTGAAAACATTCCAGACGCAATAAAGACTATTAAGAAAAATTTAAAACAAAATGAACTATTATTTATTACAGGTTCATTATACTTAGTAGGAGAAGTTTTGAAACAGGAGGATATATGGACGGTATAATATTAATAGATAAACCTGCAGGTATTACTTCCAATAGGTTAGTTCAAAAAGTAAGAAAACATCTAAAAGATATTTACCAGCAAAATATAAAAATAGGACATACAGGCACCCTTGATTTTTTTGCTACAGGATTAATGATATTAACTATTGGAAAAGCAACAAGACTTACTGAAGAGTTTCAAGGACTTGATAAACAATATATAGCAACTGGAGAACTTGGAAAAATAACAGATACATATGATATAAATGGAAAAATTATTGAAGAAAAAAAGTGTAATATAGATAAAGAAAAGTTAAAACAGATAATAAAATCCTTTGAAAAAACATATTTTCAATATCCACCACCTTTTTCTGCAAAAAGAATAAATGGCAAAAGGGCATACCAATTAGCCAAAAAAGGAATAGAGATTGAATTAAAACCAAAAAAAGTAAGTATTTATAAAATAGATATTTTAGGTATAAATATTCCTTTTTTTAAAATAAAGATAGATTGTAGCTCAGGAACATATATAAGAAGTTTAATTAAAGAGATAGGAGATGAAACATGCTGTGGTGCTTATGTTAAAGAGTTGAGAAGAACTAAAATAGATAGTTTTTCAGTAGAAAATGCAATATCTTTAGAAGAGTTTCTTTCTTTTGACAAAGAAAAAATAGAAAAAAATTTAATACCTATAGAAGATTCACTGCCATTTTTAGAAAAAATAATTTTAGACGAAGGTTTTGACAAAAGATTTTTAAATGGCCAAAGATTTAAAATTCCTTCTAATTTAGAAGGAAAAGTTAAAGTTTTTTCTAAGGATAATAAATTCTTAGGTATTGGATTTATAAAAGATAATATCCTACATCCTAAAAAAGTTTTTCATTGAGGATTTATAACCATATAAAAAAAACTTGCTGATTTTTTTGTTTTTTTATCAAAGCAAGTAAATCCTATTCTGTTTTTCCATCTTTTTAGTTTTGGAATATTTTCTACATAAATGGTATCTTTATTTCTTTTTGCTTTTATCCAACCAAGTTCTGAGATATATATTCCACAGTTTTTATAATCTTGTAAATTTTTTATCTTTGCCATAATCTTATCTGGAGGATTTTTCTTTAAATTACCAAAGCTAGGCTTAGAATCAATAACAGGTAAAGGTTCTATATTTAGTATCTTTTTAAAATGTTTTAAAGTTCCCCAATGTCCAACTATAGGCTGTCTTGGAATTATATATAGATTATTTTTTGTGTAAACACTTGAAGGATCTTGAGTAAAAGCTGCTTTATAACCTAAATCTTTTAAGACCTTAACCATTAATTCATTATATTCACCGTAAGGATAAGCATAATATTTAGGTTTATATCCTATAATTTTTATAAAGCTTTTTTCTGCCTTTAAAGTATCTTCTCTAAATTTTTCAATAAACTGATTTTTATCAAAACCTTTTTTTACCTTAGGAAAATGGAAATGAGTATAAGAATGATTTCCAAAGGTTATTTTTCTATATTTTTTTAACTGATTTATTTGATTATAACTTAAAAAGTCAGGATATCTTCCTATTGCTTCCATATATAAAAATAAAGTAAATGGAAAATTATATTTTTTTAATATTTTAAAAGCCTTCATTGTAGATTTATAGCCATCATCAATTGTTATGGAAACTGTTTTAGGTGGTATATATCCATTTTTTATATAATCTATTATTTTATCTAAGGAAACAACATTATAATTATTTTCCTTTAAATATCTCATTTGAGCTTCAAAATCTTTTATAGGAATAGAAGTTGAAGGATATTTAGGATTATCAAATTTATGATAAATAAGTATTACTGCATATTTATTTTGTGCCTGTGTAGGTAAACTTAAGCTTACAATTATCATACTGCTGAAGATTATTATGTTTAATAACTGTTTTAATTCTCTTAACATATTTTTCCCTCAAGATTGAGTATTTATCTAAATAGTTAGCAAGTTTTAAAGAATCTTTTGTTTTTAATCTAACCTTTCTAAATTTTTCATAAGCCCAACTTACGCTAACATTATAATAATAATCTCTTATAGCATCTAATACACTATTATATCTTTTTAAATATACATTACTTTTTTTAGCTTTTATTTTATATGCATACTTCTTATTAAAAGTCCAAGTTCCAAACAAATTATTTGCTTTTACTGCAAAACGAGAAGTTCCCCAACCACTTTCTATTGCAGCTTGAGCTATGATTAAGCTTGGTTTATGAGTATTTATTTTCTCTAAAAGCTCTGGAATACTTTTAGCTTTATATTTCTCAAGTAAACTTTCTAAAAATTCCTTTTCTTTATATGTTAATTCTTCATTATTGTCAAGTTTTTCTTGAATTTTTTTTAATTTTTCTCTTACTTTTTGTATTTCATAATTTGCAATTAAAATTGAAGGTAGTATTAAAGCTATAAACTTCTTTTTTCTTTCTTTAACAGGTAAGTCTTTTAAAGAAACTATATTTTTGTAAACAATAGGTAAAACTGCTTTGCAATCTATATCTGTTATATCCATAGGATTATTAATGACTTTATATATTATTATTAATTCTTTTTCTGGAATTTTTGTAAAGCTTTCTTTAAATGGCTTTTGTTGTTTAACAAATATTTCTGTTTCCACAAAAGGAGAAAAAGGCATAGTAATTATGTAAAATGAGATGAATATAATAATTAAGGGAAAAATTATTTCCCACTTATTTATATTTTCTTTATATAAATTTATTTTTCTCTTCATTAACAATATTATAATATATACAATTTTCTTTAAGGCCTTCAAATTTTTCCTTTAGTTATGTTAAAATCCTTTAAGTAAAAGAATAAAACTTTACTTTAAAAAAGTAAAAGAGGTAAAAATGGAGTTTGATGTTGTAATAGGTCTTGAAACTCATGTACAGATGGCCACAAATACAAAATGTTTTTGTTCTTGTAAATTAGAGTTTGGCGGGGAACCAAATACCAATGTATGTCCAGTATGTCTTGCTTTACCAGGAAGTCTTCCTGTTTTAAATGAAAAGGCTTTAGAATATGCAATTAAAGCAGCTCTTGCTTTAAACTGTGAGGTTCATGAGCTTTCTGTGTTTGCAAGAAAAAATTACTTTTATCCAGATCTTCCAAAAGGTTATCAAATATCTCAATATGATAAACCTCTTGCTACAAACGGTTTTATAGATATAAAAGAAGATGGAAAAACTAAAAGAGTAAGAATTCATAGACTTCATATGGAAGAAGATGCAGGGAAGACAATACATGAAGGTAATAAATCTTATGTTGATTTAAATAGAGCTGGAACTCCATTAATGGAGATAGTAACAGAGCCAGATATTGATTCTGCAGTTGGTGCAAGACTTTATCTTGAAAAACTTAGAAATATAATGAGATATATAGGTGTATCTGATGCAGATATGGAAAAAGGACAGCTTAGATGTGATGTTAATATTTCCTTAAAACCAAAAGGAAGTGATAAACTTGGAACAAAAGTTGAAATAAAAAATTTAAACTCATTTAGATTTGTCCAAAGGGCTATAGAGTATGAAATAGAAAGACAAGCAAAAATACTACGAAAAGGTGGAGAAATAATACAAGAAACTAGACTTTTTGACCCTTCAGCAGGAAAAACTTATACAATGAGAACAAAAGAAGAAGCTCATGATTATAGATATTTCCCAGACCCTGATTTAATACCTGTAAGACTTACTAAAGAACAGATAGAAAAAATAAAAGAGACAATTCCAGAACTTCCCGATGAAAAATTCGAAAGATATGTAAAAGATTATAAACTTACAGAATATGATGCTGATGTATTAGTAGCAGATAAAGATAGAGCATTATTCTTTGAAAAAGCAGTAAAATCTTATAATAAAAATCCAAAAGCAATAGCAAATTGGGTAATAAATGAACTCCTTGGAAGATTAAATGAAGAAGGTATAGATATATCAGAAAGTCCAGTAAAACCAGAACATATAGCAGAATTGGTATCTTTAATAGACGAAGGAACTATTTCTACAAAAATAGCTAAACAAGTTTTTGATGAGGTATTTAAAACTCAAAAATCTCCAAATCAGATAGTAGAAGAAAAAGGATTGAAACAGGTATCAGATGAAGGAGAAATAAGAAAAATTGTAGAAGATATAGTAGCTAAACATCCAGCAGAAGTTGAAAAATATAAAGCAGGAAATCAAAAACTAATGGGTTTCTTTGTTGGACAGGTTATGAAAGCTACTAAAGGAAAAGCAAATCCTAAGATAGTAAATAAAATACTAAATGAGTTTTTAAATAGTTAAAATAAAGAAAATAATTAAGCTTTTGGTAGTATAATCTCAAAAATAGCTCCATCTTCAGATGAGATGGCTGCTATTTTTCCTTGATGTCTTTCTATAATATCTTTTGTAATTGTAAGGCCAAGTCCACTACCTTTTGCTTTTTTAGAGTAATAAGGAATAAATATTTTGTCTATTTCTTCTTTTGGAATTCCTTCTCCATTATCTTTTATAGTTATAATAATTTTTTTATTTTTTTCTTTTGCAGATATTTTAACCTCTCCTCCATCAATTAGTTTTTCATAACTATTTTGGATAATATTTGAAAAAGCCTGTCTTAAAAGTTTTTTATCTCCTTTTATGTATAAATTATCAGGGATTTCTATATTTACTTTAAATTTATCTGTAGAATAACTATTTTTAATTTCATTTAAAAGCTGTTTTAGATTAATCTCTTCTTGTTTTATTTTTTCATTTGTAGCAAGCTGCCTAAAATCTTTAACTAATTTTGAAAGATGGTCTACTTCAGTATATATAACATTTACAGATTTTTCTAATATCTTTTCAAAATTTTCATTTTTCTTTTTAAACTGTCTTTCTATCCTTTCTGCCGCAAGTTTTATAGGTGTTAATGGATTCTTTATTTCATGGGCAATTCTTTGGGCTATCTCTCTCCAACTTTTTGCCTTTTCTGCTATTAAAACATCTGTAATATCATCTAATACTAATAAAGTTCCTTTTTTGAAAAGTTTAGTAGCTTTTATGATTACAATCTTTCCATTTATCTCAATTGTATTTTCTTTGTATAAATTATTTTTATCTACATTAAGAATATCTAAAAGTTCATTTATAGGTTTTCCAATAATCTGGTCTTTTTTTATATTTAGTAATTTTTCTGCTGCTTTATTTATTTTTATAATATTTCCATTTCTATCTGTATAGACAACCCCTGTTCTTGCATTTTCAAGTATAGCTTCTAAATATTCCTTATTAAACTTTAGTTCTCTATTACTTTTTTCTAAAGCAATATAAAGAGATTTTAATTCTTTAACCATATGATTAAACTCTTCTATTAATATTCCTATTTCATCAGAAGATTTAACATTCACCTTAACATTTAAATTTCCAGATGCAAGCTTTTTGGACGCCTCTACAAGTTTTTCAAGAGGATATGTTAAATTTCTAACTATGTATTGTCCAAACCAGATGGCACCACCAATCACAAACATTGTAATTGTAAGAATTGTGACTATATAACTTACTCTTATAGGTTTTTTATAATGTCTAAACTGATTAAATACAGAGGAAATTTCTCTTAATTCTTCTTCTTTATTAATTAAAAATTCAGGAATTTTCTCATCTAATATAATATATCTGCCATCTTTTGTTTTTGTTATATATCTAAAATAATTTCCTATCTGAACAAATTCTTTGTTTAAATCTAAATTTTTAAAACTAAGTGGTTTTCCATATATTTTGTCTGGTATTCCTTTTTTATTTGTAAATGTTATTGCTTTTAAATTGAAAATTTTTTTAATATTGTATGGATTTGTTTCTTTTAGCTTTAATAAATTACCTGCAAGTTCTAATTTTTGTTTTTCATTTTTTATCACTTGATTTACTACATCTTTTGCACCTTGTAAAGCTTTTTCAACTTTTCCACTAAACCAAAAGTTTGTAGCATCAGATATAAGAGTTATTGATACTGTAGAAATTGTAATTGCAGGAATAAAAATCATTGATATTAAAATTATAGAAAGCTTTATTCTGAGCTTTCCTCTTTTTTCTTTATTTTCAAAAAATAGTTTTATTAAATGTCTTAAAGATATTGCTAAAATAACAAGGAAAAAAACAACATCTATATTGATTATTATCAAAAATAAATATGGATTAAAAAATTGAGAAGCTCTAGATATTTCTTTAAAAATAAATAAATTTCCAACAAAAAATACAGTTAAAACAATAGATGCTATTATTATATTTCTTCTTCTTCTCTCAAGCTCTTTATAATTTTTATCTATTTTTATATTCATCAGGTAATTTTCTTGGTTTAACTCCTAAGTATTCAACCTCTTCATCTTCATTTAATCTTTTAGAAAAGGGTTTTTCATAAACAAGTTCTTCATAAGCATGGGCTACAAGTCCCGGAATTCTTCCTATAATAAAAAATCCTTTACCAAGTCTCCAATCAAATCCCATTTCAGAAACTACTGATGCTATAGCTCCATCTACATTCATAACTAATTTTTTACCTTTTATTTTTTCAATAGCTTTTTCAACTTTTATAGCAAATTTGACATATTTTCCATAAAAATCAAGTTTTTTTGCATATTCTAAAATTTTTTTAGTTCTTGGATCAAAATCTTTAAAAAATTTATGCCCAAAACCTGCAATTCTTTTTTTATTTGTAAGATATTCTTTAACAACTTCTTCAGGATTTTTATTTACATTTTCTTGGAAAAATTTCATTGCATCTTCTAAAGCTCCTCCATGAGCTTCACCAAAAGCAAGAACTCCTGCTCCAACACCAACATGTAAAGAGTTTCCACCACTTATTACTGATCTTGCAGCAAGAACTGAAGGTGGTGCTATAGAATGTTCAATTATAGAGACAAATATTATATCAAGCATCTTTTTTTCTTTTTCTGTAGGAAGTTCACCTTTTAAAACTAAATATATAGCTTCTGTAAATGTTAAATTTCCAATAAGTTCTTCAAGCTCATATCCTCTAACATAAGCTTTTTTATCAATATGGGTACTTATTCTTGTTTTCCACATTTTTTCACTCATTTATATATCTCCTTTTTTAAAGGATTTTGTTTTTATTATAAAATAAAAATCTACACAACTTTTTGAGGTTAATAATGTTTTTATATATATTAAAAAGAATTTTACAGATGATTCCTCTTTTAATAGGAATTACTTTTTTATCTTTTATTATCATACAACTTGCACCTGGTGATTATTTAGATAAACTTAGAATGAACCCTCAAATATCACAAGAAACATTAGAAAAATTAAAACAAGCTTATGGATTAGATCAACCTTTAATTGTTCAGTATTTTAAATGGCTTTTAAATGCTTTAAAATTTGATTTAGGATATTCTTTCAGCTATCATGTTCCTGTAATAGAAATAATTAAGGAAAGGGTAGGTAATACTCTTTTTTTATCAATAACCTCTGCAATTTTAGCTTGGAGTTTAGCTATTCCTCTTGGAATAATTGCTGCAGTTAAACCAAATACTATTATTGATAGATTTATACAACTTTTCTCATTTACATTTATGTCAATACCAAATTTCTTTTTAGCGTTTTTAATGTTATTTTTAGCTGTAAAAACAGGAATACTTCCTACAGGGGGAGCTACAAGCCCTGATTATGATCAGATGTCTATATGGGGAAAAATATTAGATAGATTATGGCATGTGTCTCTTCCTGCTTTTGTTCTTGCAATAGGTTCTTTAGCCGGTCTTGTAAGGCTTGTAAGAAGTACTATGCTTGAAAGTCTTCAGTCTGAGTATGTAATGTTTGCAAGGGCAAAAGGTCTTCCTGAAAAACAGGTAATTTTAAAGCATGCTTTAAAAAATTCTTTAAATCCATTTATTACCCTACTTGGTTTTGAGATAGCAAGTTTATTATCTGGGGCTGCATTAGTAGAAATTATAGTAAACTGGCCAGGAATGGGTATGTTAATGCTTGATGCAGTACTATCTCAAGATTTATATCTTGTAATGGGAGGCCTTTATATAGGGGCTATTATGCTCATTATAGGAAACCTAATAGCTGATATACTACTTGCAAAAATAGATCCAAGAATAAGACAAAGGGAAGTAGAAGGCGTTTTAAAGTAAAGCTTCTCGGAGGATACTAATGGAAATTATTAAAGAGTTTATTTTTACTTTTTGGCAATATTTAATAGATATAGCTCCATATTTTATATATGATTTAGTTTTTTAAAAAAGGGTAGATAGACTACCCTTTTAATTTTCTTCTTTTATTTGGGAAATATCAATGTTCATTTTTTGAAGTTGTAAGTAGCATCTTTCACAAACAGGTATTCCATTTTTACCAACAGAAGTATCATATATCCAACATCTTGGGCATTTTTCTCCTTCTGCTTGCTGAACAGCTACTGTAGCTACTTCTCCTTCTATTACTATATCTCCTTTAGGTTCCTCTGATAACTCTGTTTGAGAAACAGTAAAAAAGAATTTTATCCAGTCTAATCTTTTTTCAATTAGATTTTTATATTCTTCAGGAAGTTTTATAATTACTTTAGCTTCATAAGGATGTCTTATTACATCTTTTTGTCTTGCATCTTCTAAAGCTTTTAAAACATCCTCTCTTACTTTTAATAATTTTAAGTAAATCTCTTCTAAGTTTTCATCTATATATTCCTCATTTGGTTTTGGCATAATTTCAAGATGGACACTTTCTTTTACTTCTGGAGCAAATTTTCTTACATGTTGCCATATTTCTTCTGCAGTAAAGGATATAATTGGGGCAAGTATTTTTACAAGAGCATTTAAAAGCTCCCATAAAACTGTTTGAGCTGATCTTCTTTCTATAGAGTTTGGTGCATAAACATAAAGTCTATCTTTTAGTATATCTAAATATATTGCTGATAAATCAACAATTACAAACTGCTTTACTGTATGATAAATCTTATAAAAAGTATACTGTCCATAATATTGATGGGATAAATCTATTAATTTTTGAAGTTTTGATAATATCCATTTATCTATTTCTAATAAATCTTCATATTTAACTTTATCGGTAGAAGGATTAAAATCATATAAATTTCCTAAGAAATATCTAAATGTATTTCTTAATTTTTTATAATCATCTGCAACTCTTTTTATTAAATTATTCCCTATTTTTATATCTTCAGTATAATCTTCAGTAACCACCCATAACCTTAATATATCTGCTCCATATTGTTTTATTATCTTTTCAGGAGGAATTACATTGTTTAAGGATTTAGACATTTTTCTTCCTTTCTCATCAAGGGTAAATCCATGAGTAAGAACATTATCATAAGGAGCCCGATTGTAAGAAGCTATACTTTCTAATAGAGAGGACTGGAACCATCCTCTATGTTGATCAGAACCTTCTAAATACATATCAGCAGGCCATCTTAACTCTTCCCAAAAACCTGTTTTTAAAACAGATGCATGAGAAACTCCTGAATCAAACCAAACATCTAATATATCTTCTTCTTTTTTAAATTCTGTACTTCCACATTTTTTACATTTATATCCTTCAGGTAAAAGCTCTTTTACATCCTTTTCAAACCATATATCAGCACCAAACTCATTATTTTCTACTAAGTTTGCTATATGCTCAAAAATTTCTGGATCATCAGCTATTGCATCACATTCTTTACAATAAAAGACAGCAATTGGTACACCCCAAACTCTTTGTCTAGATATACACCAATCAGGCCTATTTTCTACCATTGATTTTATTCTATTTTCTCCCCAAGAAGGTATCCAGTTTACTCTTTCTATCTCTTTTAAAGCTTTTCCTCTTAAAGTATCTCCTCCTTCTAAAACTGCATCTATTGCTATAAACCATTGAGGAGTTGCTCTAAATATCACTGGATTTTTACATCTCCAACAATGAGGATATGAGTGTTTTATATATTCAACATGAAGTAAAGCACCAACTTCTTTAAGTTTTTCTATTATCTTCTCATTTGCATCAAAAACTCTTAATCCATAAAGCCATTCAGGAGCTTGTTTAGTAAATCTTCCCTCATCATCTACAGGAGCAAAAGCTTCTACTCCATATCTTTGTCCAATAATATAGTCTTCTTGACCATGTCCTGGAGCCATATGAACAAGACCTGTACCTGTACCAAGTTCTACAAATTCAGAAAGATATATTTTAGAAACTCTATCAATAAATGGATGTTCATACTCTAAAAATTCTAAATCTTTTCCTTTTTTTTCTTTTATTACATTTCCCTCTAATCCTGTTTTTTCTTTAAAACTTTCAAGAAGTTCTTTTGCAACAATATAAACTTTATCACCTATATCAAAAAATACATAATCAAATTCAGGATTTACCATAATTCCAAGGTTTGCAGGTAAAGTCCATGGAGTAGTTGTCCATATTACAGCATAGACAGCTTTTTCTATATCAAAAGGATTTTCTACAAGCTTAAAAGCAACATAGATTGATGGATCTTTTTTTTCTGCATATTCTACTTCTGCTTCTGCTTCTGCAGTTTTATCATAAATACACCAGTAAACAGGCTTTTTACCTCTATAAGCAATACCTTTATTAAATACCCTTCCAAGTTCTCTAATTTCTTGAGCTTGATAAGAAGGCCTCATTGTAAGATATGGTTTTTCCCAATTTGCAATAATTCCAAGTCTTTTAAATTCTTCTTTTTGAATTTCTACAAATTTTGATGCATACTCTCTGCATAATTTTCTAAACTCTGTTTTTGGAATATCTTCTTTTCTTTTTTTCTGTTTTTTTAACTCTTTTTCAACTTGTTGTTCTATTGGAAGACCATGACAATCCCAACCAGGAACAAATGGAGCATCTTTACCTTGCATACTTTCATATTTAACAAGAATGTCTTTTAAAATTTTATTTAATGCATGTCCTATATGTATATGTCCATTTGCATAAGGAGGTCCATCATGTAATATATATTTATCTGCATTTTTTCTTTCTTCTCTAAGTTTTTGATAAATATTTAACTTATCCCATAATGATAAAAATTCAGGTTCTCTATTTGGTAAATTACCTCTCATAGGAAATTCAGTCGTAGGTAAATTAAGGGTGTCTTTCCAGTCCAAATTAAACCTCCATAAATAAAAAATTTTTAAATAAATTATTATTTTATAATAATTAGAGATAAAACAGAAATCAGATTTGATTTTATTACCAAAAAATACAGACTAATAAAAGTTAAATCATTGATGTTAAACTATATTTATATATAATTAATTCATAAATCATTGTATTTTTAGATTGGAGGAAAAAATGAGATTTTTATTTTTAATATTGTTAATCATAAATTTTGCTATAGCAAATCCAAAAGAAAAAGTTGATGAGATGCTTTTAAAAGCATGGCAGTATTATGAAGAAGGTAATTATTATATGATGTTAGAACAATCTAAAAAAACATTAAATTATGCTTTAAAACATAATGTTCCTAAAGGTATAGCAGAAGGTTATTATTACATAGGAATAGCATATTTCCAGATGGGAGATTTAGATAAAGCAATAAAATATGCAAATAAAGCTATAGAGTATTCAAAAGATAAATCAAATTACAGATGGAAGGCTTATGCAAAAAATCTTCTTGCTGAAATTATGATTCGTCTAAAAAAATATGATGAAGCTTTAAAACAGTACAATGATATTTTAAAATTATCAATAGAAAATGATAATAAAAGAATGATAGCCGTTACTTATTTAGATATAGGAAATGTCTATTTTCATAAAAAAAATCTAAAAAAAGCATTAGAAAATTTTAAAAAAGCTTATGAACATATGCAAAGGATAAAAATAAGACCGTATTATTTGGCATTAGTCAATTATAATCTGGGTATAGTTCATTATAAATTAAATAACTTTCAAAATGTTATTCCTTATTTAGAAAAATCATTAAATATCTATCAAAAAATTAATGATGAAAAATCTACTGTTGAAACTGCTTACTTTTTAGCAGATTCTTTTTATGAAATAGGAGATAAAGAGAAAGCTTTAAATACATTAGAAAGCTATAAAAATTTAGCAAAAAAGGTACTTTTATATAGAAAATTTAAAAAATTAGAGAAAAAAATAAAAAGTAGCTAATCAATAGTTATTCTTTCAACTTCTTCTATAGTTGTGATACCTTGTATAGCTTTTAATACAGCGTCTTGGCGAAGTGTTTTCATTCCTTCTTTTATAGCTTCTTTTCTTAATTCTTCTGTAGATTTATTTTCAATTAGCATATCTCTTAATTTATCTGAAATTTCTAATACCTCATGAATCCCAATTCTACCTTTATATCCTGTAAAATTACAAACTTTACAACCTTTGCCTTTATAAAGGTAATTTATATCTTCAGTTTTAAATCCAGCATTTTCAATTATTATTATTTCTTTTTTAGAAGGGGTATATTTTGTTTTACAGTTATTACATATTCTCTTTGCAAGTCTTTGAGCAACTATAATCAAAAGAGAGTCTGCTAAAAGGTAGCTTTCTATTCCCATTTCAGTTAATCTAGTTACAGTACTAACAGCATCATTTGTATGAAGTGTAGAAAAAACAAGATGCCCAGTTAAAGATGCTTCTACAGCTATTTTTGCTGTTTCAAGATCTCTAATCTCTCCAACAAGTATTATATCTGGATCATGTCTTAAAAATGCTTTTAAAGCTTTTGCAAATGTATATCCTGCTGCTAAATTAATACTGGTTTGAACAATACTTCCACCAAGGGTATATTCAACAGGATCTTCAACAGTAACAATTTTTACTCCAGGATTATCTACTTCTTTCAGTGCTGAATAAAGAGTTGTTGTTTTTCCTGAGCCTGTAGGCCCTGTATGTAAAATCATTCCATAAGGCTTTTTTATAGCATTTTTATACTTTATTAAATTTTCTTCTGTAAATCCAAGTCTATCAAGATTTAAAAGCTCTGATTTTTTTTCAAGAAGTCTCATCACAATATCTTCACCATATACAGTTGGAACTGTTGAAACTCTTAAATCTAAGTCAATAGATGGATTATATTTTAAAAAATTTATTCTTCCATCTTGAGGTAATCTTTTCTCATCTATTTTTAGATTTGACATTATTTTATATCTTGAAACTAAAGCTTCATGAATATATTTAGGAAGTTCAAGTATAGTATGTAAAACTCCATCTATTCTATATCTTACTTCAACTTTATTCTCAAAAGGTTGAATATGTATATCACTTGCTTTTCTAAAATGTGCTTCTTCTATAATTTTATGAGCTAAAATTATTATTGGAGAACTTTTTTCTGATATTTTTTCTTCTTCAGATGTTTCAACAGGGGTTTCAAAATCTTTAAAAGATTTTTTTAAAATATCCAAAATTTCTTCAAGCTTTCTTTCTTCTTCATAAAGAATATCTATCTTTTCTTCTATCTGAGATTTTGTAGAAACAATAATATTAACCTCTTTTACTTCATAACCATATTTGTTAAATGTTTCTACAATCTGATTTATTGTCAAAACATCTGTAGGTTCATACATTGCAATAGTTAAGACATTATTCTCATATTCTAAAGGTAATACAAGTCTATTTTTTAAAAATTCTTTAGTAAATAAATCTTTTATAAATTCTGGAGGATTATAATTTGTGAGTTTATCAAATTTAAATCCAAAGTATTCAGCTTTTATTTTTGCAATATCTTCTTCTAAATACCCTTTTTCAATCAGTAAATTTAGCACACTCTTTTTTTCTTTTAATGCTTCATCTTGAATTTGTTTAAACTCTTCTTTTGAAAGACCAAGCCTTTCCATAATAAGTTCTGCAAAGCTTTTCTCACTTGGCCTTTTATTGATTCTGATTGTCATTTTTTATCCTTTTGGATATTTAAAGATATATATAATTTTCTTCAGTTTTTCTTTATTAAAATCTTTAATAATTACAGGCAAAATCTTTATTTTTATAAGATCTGATAGTAGCTCATCTGCTATCCAACTTTTTTTAACATTTTCTGTTTTTTGTATCAATTCTTTAGAAATTTCAGAAAGAATGTCTGGTAAATATCTATCTTTTATTTCTCCAAAGGTATATCTAAATCCTAACATTTCCATAAAAGAAGAATTTACTTCTAATATTTTCATATCTAAGTCTGTAATAACTATAGCTTCTGCTATATTTTCTATTAATATTTTTTTTTCTTCTTGCTTTTGTAATATATTTACAATAGTTAAGCTATTATAAAGGGCTATTCCTATAAATTTAGCTATTAAATTTAATTTTTCTTCATCTTTTTTAGAAAAAGATTTTTCTTTCTTAATCAGTTCAAGAATTCCTAATTTTTTATTTCCTTTTTTTATAGGAATAACTAATATACTTTTTATCTTATATCCTATTTTTTTATCTAATTCTTCATTATGTTTTAAATTCTTATCAATTTTCTTTAAATTTTTTTCATCATAAACATCTTTTATATTTAAAATTTTATCTTCAAGAAAAGCATAACCTGTAATACTATTTTTATCTATCTTTAGCTCTATTTTAGAAATATTTTCTCCCTCTATGACAATAGACTCTAAAGAGTTATTTTCTTCATTGTAAAGATATAGAGTACCCCTGTCAGCTTTAATATACTCTTTAGTATAGGAAATAATATTTTTAAGTAATTTTTCTATATCATTTTCTGAAAAAAGAACTTCTAAAAAGTTTAGAACATTTTTCACATTAACCTCTGTAAAAGTTCATCAATTTCTTCAATAGGAATCTCTTTTTTATTCTTATTTTTTCTTTGTTGATATTCTACAATTCCTTTTTTAACTCCTTTTCCTACTACAATTCTATGTGGTATTCCTATTAAATCTGCATCTTTAAATTTGGCTCCAACTGACATGTCTCTATCATCATATAAAACTTCTATTCCTATATTTTTAGCTTTTTCATATATTTTTTCTGCAGTTTCTACTATTTGCTTATCTTTAGTATTTAAAGCAAGTATATGAAGTTTAAATGGAGCTATACTATCTGGCCATATAATTCCATTTTCGTCATTGTTTTGTTCAACAGCTGCCGCCATTAATCTACTTACACCTATACCATAACACCCCATTATTATCGGTTTTTCTTTTCCATCTTTATCAACAAAATAAGCTTTCATAGCTTTTGAATATTTAGTTCCAAGTAAAAATATATGCCCTACTTCAAGTCCTGTTGTTTCTTTTAAAGGAGATTTACATTTTGGACAAGGGTCATTTTCCTTAGCTGTTGAAAAATCAACAAATTCCGTAGGTTTGAAATCTCTTGGAATATTAACATTTATATAATGATAATCTTTTTCATTAGCTCCAACTACAAAGTTGTGTAAATCTTTTACAGATATATCAGCATATACAGGAATATCTAGTCCAATAGGACCAACAAATCCTTCCACTATTCCCATTTTTTCAAGTTCTTCAGATGTTGCAAGTCTTGCATCTAATACATTGAAATAATTTATAAGCTTTGTTTCATTTAGTTCTCTATCTCCTCTTATAATTATAGCTACTGCAGTTCCATCAGATAATATATATATAAGAGTTTTAACTATTTTCTTTATATCTGTATTTAAAAATTTAGCAACATCTTCTACAGAGCTTACATTAGGAGTATGTACTTTTTCTAACGGCTTTTCTTCTTCAGGAGGTAATTTATCAAGTTCAAACTCATATTTTGCTGCCTCAACATTTGCCGCATATCCACAATTTTCACAATAAACAATATGAGCTTCTCCATTTGCTGCTTTTACAACAAACTCATGAGAAAATTTACCACCAATAGCTCCTGTATCTGCTTCTACCATTAAATAATCAAGATTTAACTCATCAAATATCTTTTTATAAGTTTCTTTCATAATCTCATAAGATTTAATTGCCATCTCTTCAGATATATCAAAAGAGTATGCATCTTTCATTAAAAACTCTCTACCTCTTATAAGTCCATATCTTGGACGAGCTTCATCTCTAAATTTTGTTTGAATTTGATAAAAGTTTTTTGGTAAATCTTTATAAGAACGGATATTTTTTCTAACTAAATCAGTAATTGTTTCCTCATGGGTAGGACCAAGAGCAAACATTCTACCTTTTCTATCTTCAACTCTAAAAAGTTCTTTTCCATAAACTTCCCATCTTCCTGTTTCCTGCCAAAGTTCTGCTGGTGTTAATATTGGAAGTAAAACCTCTAAAGCACCAGCTTCATCCATATGTTTTCTTATTATATTTTCAATCTTTTTTAAAACTCTAATTCCAAGGGGTAAATATTCATAAAGTCCTGCGGCAAGCTGTCTTATAAAACCAGCTCTAACAAGATATATATGACTAATAGCTTCTGCTTCTGATGGTGCTTCTTTTAATGTAGGAATGAAATATCTTGATGCTCTCAATAAAAAACCTCCAAAATATATGCTTTTCTTTATTTTAACTTTATTTTGAGAGGAAAAAAAGAGTTAATGAAGAGTAGATAAAATATGTACAATAAATATTGAGGAAAGAAAAAGTAGGGAAAATGAAAGTCCCTACTTCCTTGATTTTTAATTTAAATAGTTAAGTTATAAATAGTTTTTGCTTTTTCTAAATCTTCAGCAGAAACTTTACGATCTTGAGAAATTTCCTTTAAAATCATTGCTAAAATATAAATAAGTGTTCCAGCTATTTCTGGAAGTTTCTTTTCTAATTCTACTTCTAATTCATATTTTAGAGGTGGTAAAGTAGCTAAATGATCTAAAATTGGCTGTAATTCTAATTCTTCTTCTAATTCTTTGAATTTTCTCATAGATTCTTTCATTGCTTTAGTTAAAGGAACATCACTTAACCAAATAACATCTCTAGCATTATAGCCTGCATTTTCCTCAGCTACTATCAATAAGTCATATAACTTTTGACTTATTAAATCATTAACTTCTTTAATTTTATCTTTGTCTAATCTTAAAGAAGCTGATTTTTTAAAAATTTCTTCAATTTTATGAACACCTGTAATTGCCATAATTCCCTCCTTTTTCATTTTTAAAGTACTATATTAAAGTATATACTTAAATGAAAAAAAATGCAAGATTAATTTAAGTAAAGATTTATAAAATTTTATAAAAAATACTTTATAAGATTTTTATCTATGTATAACACCTTAAAAAAATGATAATTTTCTTGAATATTCAAAATTTGTGGATTTTTACTTTTTAGAATTTCATACAAAGCATTGATATTTATAATTATATCTAAAATTTTATACCAATATCAATTAAAATTTCCCTTTTAGTTTGAGCCAATATTAAATTCGTAATTATGATTAAATTAGTTATGAAACATTTAATAAAAGGAATGGTAAATTTAACGAAGTTTTAGTATTATTTCTTTTATATCTTAAATTAATGTTATTGTAAAAAGTTCAATTAACCTTTTAATTAATTTTATTTTGTATGGATTTTTAATTGAAAATAAAAGGTTTTTAATATAAAAAAAAGGGGCTTGAAGCCCCTTTTAAAATTACTCAATATCACATTTAACATCATAAAGAATGTCATCCCATGGATGTCTATATAATGGCATATCAAGTCTTTTCTCATCAAGATAATGTCCAATAAATCCTATTGTTCTACCAAGTACAAAGAATGCATTAAATGCACCAGCATTAATAAGTTCATCAATTTCTTGATCAGAGTATCCAAGTTCTTTAAACATATCTACAAGTAAAACACCAATTGTTCCATCAACATTAAGAATAAGGTTTTCTTTCTTAGAAGTAGTTAATTTTTCAACTTCTAAAGCATAGTCTAAAAGCTCAGTTTTAGGAAAGTTTTCTTTAGCAAAGTTTTTAAGTAGTTCTACCCTTTTATCTGGATTTTTAGTAGATTTAATTCTATGTCCAATTCCCGGTATAGGTATTTTTTCAACATTTTTCATATAAGCTACAAATTCATCTGGAGACATATTTTTCTCTTTTGCCATTTTGAAATATTTAGCAGCACCATCAATTGCACCACCAAATCTTGGCCCAATAGTTAATATACCTGTAACAATTGAAGACATTAAATCTTTTCCAGCTCTTGCCGTAACTTTTGTATTATGTGCTCCTGAAACTGCAGGACCATGATCAGCAACAATTTTAATTACCATATCTATAAATTTAGAAGACCATTCTGGGAATTTCTTTTTAAACCATAAAAGGCCGATTACATCAGCAATTGAGAATCCTCTTTCTACAACTTCAGAAATTGGTACTCCACAGTAAGTTGCTTCTTCACCTCTATCATCTGATATTGTACAGATAAAGTTTGTAGGTCTTCTTACTTTTCCAGCTTTTACTGCTTTTGCATAATCTTCTGGAATTGGTGGTACTTCTGGTTCTTCTATTTCTGTAATTATTCCTTTTGATTTTAGTTCTTCATAAATACCATTTATAAGTTCTGGTAAGTCATTAAAAGATTTTGGTACATGAGCACCTGCTTCTGCAAGGGCAGCATTTTTAGCATCTGCAGTTTCTCTTTCTGCACCTGCTTTTGCACCTGCATGTCCAAACTGAACTTCTCCACCAAAATGTTTAGAAATAGTACCTATACACCATCCAATTACAGGTTTTGTAATTCTTCCATCTTTTATAGCTTCAGCAACTTTGTATTCAAGTTCTCCACCAACTTCACCAAGAAGAACCATAAATTTAACTTGTGGATTTTTTTCATATCTAAGCATATGATCTAAAAAGTCTGATCCTGGATATCTATCACCACCAATAGCTATACCTTCTGCAAGACCATCTGCATTTCTTGCAATTACATTTGAAAGCTCATTAAATAATCCACCTGATCTTGTAACAAGGCCTACAGAACCTGGTCTATGAAGTTTTGAATTTATAATATTTTCTATTGTTCCACCTGTATTTGCTATTCTAAATGCTCCTGGAGCAATTCCACCAACTGTAGCTGGCCCTATAATCCATTTTCCAAGTTCTTTTGCTTTAATTCTCATAATTCTTGCAAATCTTTCAGGAATACCTTCTGCTGTAATTGCAATTGTTCTTATAGTTGGTATTTCAAGAGCTTCCATTGTTACATCATAAGCAGTTCTAAAAGATGCAAAATTTAATAAAACATCAGCTTCTGGGAAATCCTTAGCTGCATCTGTAGTTGATTTATATATAGGAATTCTTATTTCTTGTGTTCCATAGAAGAATTTGTCAAATTTTCTTGATTGAGTAGGTGCAACTATCGCTACTATTGAAGGCTCTCTTCCTACTACATAATCATAATCAAGCATTCTTTGTATTGCGTTTCTGTTTAAGTTCCAAAAAATTGCTTTAGTATTTCTGTCAAATAATAAGTAATCAGGTTTGCTCATTAGTTTTTCCTCCTTATTTTTCTTATTAAGCTGCTTTATTTACATTTTCATCTATAGCTTTTCTAACTATTTCAGTCATATGAGTTTCAGGTCCATAAACTTCTATTGGAAGGCCAAGTTCTTCAGCTGCTTGTTTAATTCTTTTAAGACCTACTTCGTAATTAGGACCACCTCTTCTTACATAGATTTTAACTCCAACTTCTTTAAGCTTATCAGCATATTCTTTCATTGCATCTATAATACCTTCAAATGTTTTTGCAACATCTGTAAAGTTAGCGATAGCACCACCAATTATTAGAATTTTATCTCCTTCTGGATGTTTATTTCTTGTCATTAAATCAAAAACTGTTTTTACATACTCTCTTGTTTCTGTTCTTGATGGGTTTCCTGAGTACTCACCATAATTTGCAAGTTCTTTAACCTGTCCTAAGTCTGCAACAGTATCAGCATAAACAACAGATGCACCACCACCTGCAACTAATGTCCATATTCTTCCTTCTGGATTTAAAATTGTAAGTTTTAAAGATGCACCAGATTTTTCATCCATTTCTTTAATATATTTCTCTTCAGGTGTAAGTTCTCCTCCAAATCCTGCAGGAAATTCTAAATCTCCCCATTTTTTACCAACAACAAATTGAGCTGTATCATCAACTCTACCAACAAAGTCAAGTGGGTAAACTTTATTTCCGACCATTACAAGTGGATTAATTTCAAGATATGCAAAATGTAAATCTCTAAAGAGTTTATAAAGTCTATATACAAAATCTGCATATTTTTCTTTATCTTTTATATCTGCTGGAACATTTTCTTCAATTAATTTTTTTATTTCTTCATCTGAAGCACCTACTGGTATTTTTACTTCAACAACTTTATCCCAATTTTCTTCAACTTCTATTCCACCAAAAGCAGACATATAAACAATATCTTCATCTTCACCAACTGTTATTGCTACATAATATTCTTCTTCTGGTTTATGAGGAACAAAAGGTTCAACTAAGAAATGAGTTAAATGTCCTTTTACTCCGTTTATTTCAACTTCTTCAGCCATTTTTTGCTTTATCCATTCTTTAGCATCTTCCCAAGTAACATCTCCAGGTTTTTCCTTTTTAAAATAGATAAGGCCTAATTTTCCTCTTTTACCAAAAAGCATATCTGGTTTTGCAACAAGAGGAGTTTCTTTAACCCAAGGATATTCTTCAGGAATTTTGTCTAAATCTGTTTCTGGAGTAATTAATATTGATTTAAAGTCATACTCAAAATCCCCATTAAAATACTCTTCCCAGTTTTTAGCTAAAATTCTCTTACCATCAAATTCCCTAATTCCTCTTTGAGCCATTTAAATCCTCCTACAATTATTCAAAAAATAAATAATAACCTTAAAATTATATCAAATGTATAAGGAAAATAAAACGCTGTTTTATAAAATAAAAAATTAGGGAATTAATCCTTAGGAATAATTTCAAAAAGTTTTTCTTTTGAGGTTTCACCTTTTAAAAGAGTAATATTTGATTTTGGCACTTTAAAATATTTAGATAGTATCTCTATAACTTTTTTGTTAGCTTTTCCTTTTTCTGGAACAACTGTAACTCTAATTTCAAAATAGTCATCTTCTATTTTTTTTATCTCTTCTTTTTTTGCATTAGGTTTTACTTTTATTCTTATTTTCATAAAAGTATCCCTTTTAGTTCTTTAGTATTTTTCACTATAAAATTTGGACCTAATTTTTTTGCAATATCTATTTTCCCAAATCCATATTCTACAAGAATAGTGTATATACCTGCCTCTTTCCCTGATTTTATATCTGTTTCACTATCTCCAATCATTACTGCATTTGATATGTTTAAATCTTCTAATGCTTTTAAAACAGGCTCAGGATGAGGTTTTTTATTTTCTACAGAATCGCCTCCTATTAGAATATCTATCATGTCTATTATTTGAAGTTTTCCTAAAATCTGTTTTGATATATCAAAATATTTATTTGTAATAACTGCTATTTTTTTATTTTTCTTTTTTAATCCTTCTAATATCTCATAAATACCATCATAAAGTTTCGTATGTACTGCCGGATTTGAAAAGTAATACTCCCTAAAATATTTAACTCCTTCCTTTATTAATTCTTCTTTTTTTTCTGGCAATATTCCTTTTATAAGGTTTTCACCACCATAACCAACATTTTTAATTATCTCTTTTTCAGGAAGTTCATTAAAACCAAGTTTTTTTAAAGCATAGTTTGCTGCTATTGCTATATCTTTTGAAGAATCTATCAATGTTCCATCAAGATCAAAAAAATATCCTTCTAATTCTTCAAATAATATTCTTTGTAAATATTCTTTATTTTGTCTATCCATTTATCTGATTTTTCCTTTTTTTCTTTTTGATCTTCTATTATTACAAAAATTTCTTCTCCATCTTTCATTAAGCCTAAATCTTCTCTTGCTTTTTTTTCAATAGTATATTTATCATATTTTAAATCATGGATTTTTTCTTGAAGAACTTGATTTTCCTTCTTTATGTCTTCTATCTTTTTTAACAATCTTTCTTTTTCTTTTTTTTCTTGTATATACTTAAAAACATTGTTTTTTCCAAATAAAAGAGTTAGGCCTGCATATATTAAAAGGAAAAAAAAGATTAAAGGCAGAATATTATCTGCCTTTAATAAATTTTTAAAGATATTTTTTGAAAACTTCTTTTCCTTTAAATATTGCATTATCTCCTAATTCTTCCTCAATTCTTAAAAGCTGATTATATTTTGCTGTTCTATCTGTTCTTGATGCAGAACCTGTTTTTATCTGTCCTGCATTTGTAGCTACTGCTAAATCAGCTATAAATGTATCTTCTGTTTCCCCTGATCTATGGGAAATTATATTCGTATAAGCATTTATTTTTGCAAGTTCTATAGCATCTAATGTTTCGGTTAAACTTCCTATTTGGTTTAATTTTATTAATATAGAATTTGCTACTCCTTCATCTATACCTTTTTGAAGGATTTTTGGATTTGTTGTAAATAAATCATCTCCTACTAATTGAACTCTATGCCCAAGGGCTTCAGTTAGCTTTTTCCATCCTTCCCAATCATCTTCTGCTAAAGGATCTTCAATTGAAACTATTTTATAAGCACTTATAAGTTCACCATATAAATCTATCATATCTTCTGCTGTAAGCTCTTCTCCTTCAAACTTGTAAACACCTTTTTCTTTATCGTAAAACTCAGATGAAGCAGCATCTAAAGCTAAAAATATATCTTCTTCTGGATCATATCCTGCTTTTTTAATAGCTTCTTGGAGTATTTCCAATGCTTCTTTTGTACTATTTAATGCTGGAGCAAAACCACCTTCATCTCCTACATTTGTAGAAAATCCTTTTTCTTTTAAAACTGATTTTAATGTGTGGAAAACTTCCACTCCTGCTCTTAAAGCCTCTTTAAATGAATCTCCAAAAACAGGTACTATCATAAATTCCTGAATATCAAGTCCATTATCTGCATGGGCACCACCATTTATCACATTCATTAAAGGAACAGGTAATATTTTTGCATTAGTTCCACCAAGATATCTATATAAAGGAAGTTCAAGCTCTTCAGCAGATGCTCTTGCTACAGCCAAAGAAACTGCAAGTATAGCATTTGCTCCAAGCTTAGATTTATTTTCAGTACCATCAAGTTTAAGCATAATATTATCTATATTGACTTGATCTGTAGACTCTTCTCCTATAATAGCATCTGCTATTTTTGTATTAATATTTTCTACTGCTTTTAATACACCTTTTCCTTTAAATCTTTTAGGATCTCCATCTCTAAGTTCTATAGCTTCTCTTTCTCCTGTTGATGCTCCACTTGGAACTATTGCTCTTGCTACTACTCCGCTTTCTAATGTTACTTCTGCTTCTACTGTTGGGTTTCCTCTTGAATCTAAAACTTCTCTACCTTTTACATCAATAATTATTGACATCTATTACCCTCCTTTAAAGTTTATGATACGCAGCTATAGCTGCAGCTAATGCAACTGCTAAATCTTCAGGATTAATTTCTTCCCTTTTAAATTTGAATTTTGGAAGTTTTTCATCTAAATAGCTTGTTGTAAATCTTCCTTCTCTAAAATCTTTATCTCTAACAATATGACGAAGTAATGCTAAATTTGTAGGTGTACCTCTAACTATAAATTCATCTAAGGATCTTTGAGCTCTATTTACAACTTGTTCCCAATTTAAAGCCCAAACTATAAGCTTTGCTATCATAGGATCATAATAAGGAGGAATTATATAATCTTTGTATACAGCAGCATCTATTCTTACTCCTGGCCCCCCTGGTGAGTGATAAGATGTTATTCTACCAGGAGATGGTGCAAAATTTTTAGTTGGGTCTTCTGCATTTATTCTAAATTCTATTGAATAACCTCTCATCTGAATTTCTTCTTGTAAGAAAGGAAGTTTTTTTCCTTCTGCTATTTCTATCATCCTTTGCATTATATCTATTCCTGTTATCATTTCTGTAACTGGATGTTCAACTTGAATTCTTGTATTCATCTCAATAAAGTAAAAATTATCATTTTCATCAACAAGAAACTCTAATGTACCAACACTTTCATAACCAAGTTTAAACATAGATTTTACTGCTACTCTGTAAAGCTCTCTTCTAACTTTTTCTGATAAAGTTGGAGAAGGTGCTATCTCTATTACTTTTTGATGTCTTCTTTGTATAGAACAATCTCTTTCCCCAAGATGTACAACATTCCCATATTTGTCTGCAATTACTTGAATTTCTATATGTCTTGGATTTTCAACATACTTTTCTATAAATACTGCTCCATTTCCAAAAAATTTCTCTGCTTCTGAAGTTGCAGATTTAAAAAGTTCTTCAAAATCTTCTTCTTTTTTAACAATTCTCATTCCACGGCCACCGCCACCATAAGCAGCCTTAATTATTACTGGAAAACCTATTTTCTTTGCAAATTTTTTAGCTTCTTCTAAATCTGTAATTGGCTCATCAGTTCCGGGAAGAACAGGTACTCCAACCTCTCTCATTGCAATCTTAGATTTAATCTTATCTCCAAAAAGCTCTATATGCTCAGGTTTAGGACCTATAAATATAATTCCTCTTTTTTGACAGTACCTTGCAAAATCTGCATTTTCAGCTAAAAACCCATAGCCAGGATGAATAGCATCTGCTCCAGTGTTCTTAGCTAAATCTACAATTTTATAAAAGTTAAGGTATGCTTTTATTGGATCTCCAGGTATCATATAAGCTTCATCTGCTTTTTTTAGCCATAAACCTTTAGAATCTGCTTCCGAGTAAATAGCAACAGTTTTTATACCAAGCTCTTTACATGCTCTTATTATTCTTGTTGCTATTTCACCTCTATTTGCTATTAAAACTTTTCTTATTTTCTTTCTTCTCATAATAAATCTCCTTAATCTATAACCATAACATCTTTATCTTCTATAAATGCCTCATGTAAAGCTCTTACTGCAAGCTCTGCGTATTTTTCATCTATTAAGCAAGATATTTTTATTTCAGAAGTAGAAATTGCATATATATTAATTCCTTCTTTTTGAAGAACATCAAACATTTTACCTGCTGTGCCTGCATGGGTTTTCATACCAAGACCAACAACAGATATTTTTGCTATTTTATCATTTCTATCTACACCAGCTGCTCCGACCTCTTTTGCTACTTCCTTTGCTATATCTTCTGCATAATCTGCGTCTGTTTTATTAACTGTAAATGAAATATCTGTATAACCTTCATGAGAAACATTTTGAACAATCATATCTACAACTATATTTTTGTCTCCTAAGGTTTTAAATAGTTTTGCTGCAATTCCCGGTTTATCAGGAACTTTAACAACAGTTATTTTTGATTCTTTTAAATCATGACTTATTCCTCTTACTGCTACTTTTTCCATTTCTTCATTTTCCTCCATAATCCATGTACCTTCTTCATCATTAAAAGAAGATCTTACATGTATTTTTACTTTATATTTTGCTGCAAATTCTACTGATCTTATCTGCATGACTTTAGATCCAAGAGAAGCCATTTCCATCATCTCTTCGTAAGAGATAATAGGTATTTTCTTAGCTTCAGGTACAATTCTTGGATCTGCTGTAAATACTCCAGGAACATCTGTATATATCTCACAAATATCAGCTTTTAAAGCTGCTGCTAAAGCTACTGCAGTAGTATCTGATCCACCTCTTCCAAGGGTTGTAATATCTCCATTTTTATCTATTCCTTGAAAACCTGCAACTATTACAACTTTTCCTTTATCTAATTCTTCTTTTATTCTTTTAGAATTTATATGTTTAATTCTTGCTTTTGTATGAATATCATCTGTTTCTATTGGTACTTGCCACCCTGTTAAGCTTACTGCAGGTATTCCCATCTCTTGAAGTGCTATTGATAAAAGTCCTATTGCTACTTGCTCTCCAGTTGATACTACCTGATCTACTTCCCTTGGATTTGGCCTTTTTGATAAACTATAACAATACTCAAGAAGTTTATCTGTTTCTCCAGACATTGCAGAAGAAACTACAACAACCTTTTCACCATTTTCTACTGCTTTTTTTACTTTTTTTGCAACATTTCTTATTCTATCTAAATTTCCAACTGATGTTCCACCAAACTTTTTAACAACTAAAGGCAATTAATATCCTCCAAAAACAATAATATTTATAAATAAATATAGTTATCATATACTATTATAGCTTAATAAATAATAGATTTAACCCTAATTATTCCATGTAATGAATTTGTTATAAAAATAAAGTCTGCACTTTTTAAATCTTCCAATTTAAATCTACCTTCTGTAAACCATAGACCTTTTCTTACAGCTTGTTCTAATACTATCTGCCTTGTAATACCTTTTAAAACTCCACACTCTAAAGAAGGAGTATATAAATGTTTATCTTTTATCCAAAAAATATTTGCAGATGAGGTTTCTGTTATCTCATCATTTTCATTTAAGAAGATGCTATCAAAAGCACCTTTTTCAAGGGCATATCTTTTTGCAAGGATATTTCTTGCATAACTTGTTGATTTTATTCTTAGAAGTGGATCAGAAGAATGAACTTTGTAAGGATAAACAGTTAATTTAACCTCTTTTTTTTCTAAAGGCTTAAAAGGTTTTGCTATAACAAGTAAATTAGATGCCTCTGGAAGTAATGGAAAATAAGAATTTCCTTGAGAAGTAAGAATAGTTTTAATATATAAATCTTTTTCTTCAAGATTTTTTACTGTTTCTTCTATGTAATAGATGTAATCTTCTTTTGTAATTGCTGGAATGCTTAGTAATTTTGCTCCTTCAACTAATCTTTGGTAATGTTTATCAATTGTTTTTGGTAGTCTTCCTTTATATCTAAATGTTTCAAAAACTCCTTCTCCATACATTAATGTTCTTAATACTTTTTTATTTAAAAATCTTTTGCCATTTAAAGTTATAACTTCTTCCATTTTTCTTTACCTCATATAAATAAGTTTCCATTTTCTAAAATCTGAATAATCACCTTTTTCTGCTTTTATTACTGCTTTTAAAAATTTCATAAATTGAGATTCACTACCTTTATTATAAAGGTATCCTTCCCATAAAACATCTGTATTTTTAAAATACTTATAATCTTTTTCTAAGACTAATGCTAAAATAGGCTTTTTTGCTTTTAAAATTTTATTTAAAGGATAATCCCTTAAAACTTTTCTTTTAGCATAAAATGGTAAGTTATGAAAGAATTTATTTTCTATTATTAAAGGAATTGAAGGATGTATTAAGTTATCTTCGATAGCTTTTCCTATCTTATCGTAAGGTCTATATTTTTCTATTTTTGGAAGTACAGATATACTAAACATTAAAAAAAGTAAAATTGATGCTAAAAAAGGAGCTAAAGCTATATCTTTATATCTAACAATATACAAGAGAGGGAAAACTACAAAAATATAATAAAAGTAATCAAGATGTAAAACATACACTAAGTATCCTATTGCTGCCATAAATAAAAAAGTAGGAATTAAAAAGGATAAATAATATAGATATTTTTTCAGATTTTCAGGTTTATAATTTACAATAAAATAAGCAGTCAGTATAGACATAGCAGGAAAAGCTTGGATTATATAAGTTGGAAGTTTTCCTTTAGCTATTGTAAATATTATTATCATTATCCAAAACCAAGCAAAAATAAATGAAAAAGTTTTAAGCTGTTTAAAGTATTTAATTAATGCAAAATAAAATGCCAATGAAAATGGTAAAAATGCCCATAAGATAACTATCCAATAATAAGTTAAGTTCTTTATACTAAAAAAAGGGGTAGGTTTATTTAAAGCTCTACCAAATGTTTCTTTATAATAAACATTCCAAAAAGAATCTCCAAATTTTAGATATTCATATATATACCACCAAAAACCTATAGCAATAGTTATAGGAAGTCCTATCCATATTTTTAAAAATAAAAAATCTTTCCAGAAATTTTTAAGGTTAAAATTATTTTCTATTAAAAGATAAAAAATAACAATGGCACCTATAACAAATATATAAGGGAATCCTTTTGTTAAAACTACTAATCCAAGAGATATATAAGAAAGCAAAATATATTTAAAATTTTTCTCTTTATAACCTATTAAAAATAGGTATAAAGTTAGCAGAAAAAAGAAAGTAAGAGGCACTTCAGGAGATACATATCTACTATTTCCTATAAACTGTAAAGAAACAGACATTATAAAAGCGGAAATAATACCTACTTTAAAACCATAAAGTCTTCTACCTATTAAAAATGTAAGAAAAACTGAACCTAAAGCCATTAAAACTATAGGAAGTCTTATTGCAAACTCAGAAATACCAAAAATAAAGCAAGATAATGCAGAAAGATAGTAAGTTAATGGAGGTTTATTAAATCTTGGCTCATAATTGTAATAAATATCAATAAAATTTCCTGATTCAAACATCTCTCTGACTGCTTCTGCATAAAAGCTTTCATTTGGTATCCATATATCATTTATCCAAAAATTCCATGTGTATGTAAAAACTAAAACAAATATGAAAAGAGAATATTTATATTTTTCTATATTGCTCATATATTCATTTCCTTTAAATACTCTTTGTAACCTATATTTTCTAATGTTTCTGCTTTTTGTAAGACCATTTCTTTTAAATTTTTTCTATATTCTTTTAATCTATTTGCAACTTCTTTATCAAAGGTGGAAATTATAGATGCTGCTAGAAGTCCTGCATTTTTTGCATTATTTATTGCAACTGTCGCAACAGGTATACCCGCTGGCATCTGTACAATAGATAGAAGCGAATCTATACCATTTAATGAAGATGTTTTTACAGGTACTCCTATTACTGGTATAGTTGTTAAAGATGCCACCATACCAGGTAAATGAGCAGCTCCTCCTGCACCTGCTATTATTACTTTAATCCCTCTTTTTTCTGCATTTTTTGCATAATCATACATTCTTTCAGGAGTTCGATGAGCTGATACGATCGTCATTTCATAAGAAATATTTAATTGCTCTAAAATATCAGCAGCTTGTTTCATTACAGGTAAATCTGAATCACTACCCATTATTATTCCTATCATAATTTTCTATCTCCTTTTACTTTTAGATTTTCTTTTACATATTTTGCTTTCTCTAAAGCTTTATTTATGTCTTTATCTATTACAGTAACATGACCCATTTTTCTTAAAGGGAATATTTGTCTTTTACCATATATATGTATATATACACCATCTATTTTGATAACTTTTTCTAGTCCTTCATAAATTGGATTTCCGGAAAATCCATTTTCTCCTAATAAATTTATCGTTATTGCTGGTATCATTTGATCAGTTGATCCAAGAGGCAAATTAGAAAGTATTCTTATCTGTTGTTCAAACTGACTTGTTTTACAAGCTTCAATAGTATAATGTCCAGAATTATGAAGCCTTGGAGCAATTTCATTTAATAATATTCTACCTTTTTTATCTAAAAATAATTCAACTCCAAAAACACCAATCCCATCTAAAACTTCTACTGCCGAAGATGCTATATCCTTTACTTGATTTTCTATTTTTGAATCCAAAGTTGCTGGAGCTATTAGATAATCAAGTAAATTCCCTTCTTTATTAAAAACCATATCTACAACTGGATATGTTTTTATATTTCCATGTATATCTCTTACAACAATTACAGCCAACTCTTTTTCTATTTCTACAAATTCTTCAATGTAAGAAGGTTTATTTAACGCTTTTGTTAAATCTTTTTCTGTTTTTATAATAATAACTCCTCTACCATCATATCCACCAACTTTTACCTTTTGCACAACTGGTATAAAAGGTTTAATATCATTTATAGATTTTACTTCTTTGAAAAATGGCACAGGTATTCCTGCTTTTGATAAAAACTTTTTCTGCTTATATTTATCCTGAATTATTTCTAATATATTTATAGATGGATATACTTTAGAAATGTCAATACTTTTTTTTAATATATTTATATCTATAAATTCTACTTCATAAGTAATTACATCTGCTATTTTATCCAGTTGATGCAGTTTTTCAGGATTATTAAAACTCCCTAGTATATGATCTGCAACCATCGAAGCTGGACAGTGTTTTGTAGGATCAACAACCACAATATTAAACCCTAACTTTCTTCCTTCTTGCGCTGCCATTTTTGCGAGTTGTCCGCCACCAATAAATCCTATTGTATAATCAGTTGGATTTTTAACATGAATATTCTTTAAATCCAGTATGATATACCTCCTTATATATTTTGATAAAATATTCTAATATTTTAATAAATTTTTAGAAAAACAGGAGGCAAATTTGGAAATATTTTTGCCTATAGCAGGTATTCATATAAATATATTTTACATTATTTTACTTGGGATTGTTGTTGGATTTTTATCTGGATTAATGGGAATAGGTGGAGGAATTATTTTAAACCCTGCTTTAATTAAAATTGGAGTACCACCTATTGTAACTGTAGGAACTTCTGTATCTCAGATGGTTGGTGCTACTGTTTCTGGATTTTTAGCTCATCTCAAACTTAAAAACATAGATTTAAAAATGGGATGGGTTATGGTTTTAGCTGGATTTGTAGGTGGTGGTTTTGGTGTTTATTTAGCAAGAGCTTTAGAAGATGCAGGATATTTTAAAACATTTGTTTTATCTTTATATACTTTTTATTTAGGATTTACTGGTATTACTATGTTGATTGATTTTTTCAAAGGAAAAAAAGAGGAAAAGAAAAAATCAGGTTTAAAGAATTTTCTAAATAATCTTCCTTTTAAAATGAAATTCCAATTTACAGAAATCTCAGTTTTAGTACCTGCAGGGATTGGAGCATTTTCAGGATTTTTAGCAGCTGTAATGGGAGTTGGTGGTGGATTTGTTGTAATTCCTGCTTTAATTTATCTTGCAGGATTTCCTGTAAATAAAGCAGTAGGAATGAGTTTATTTCAGATGATATTTATTACCGCATTTTTAACATACTTTCATGCAGTAGTTAATTTTGGAGTTGATATAGTTTTAGCTGCTTTATTAATGGCAGGTTCTTCTTTTGGAGCAGTTTTTGGTGCAGCAATTGGAGAAAAAATAGATAAAGAAAAAATAAAACTTGTAATGGCTATTTTAGTTTTATCTGTCTCTATTATGAGTTTTTATCAGTTATTTTTTGAAAAGTCAAAACCTAAAGCAGATTTACATCATCTATTAACAAATAGTGAAATTGCACAGTTTGCATATCATCATCCTCATATATATGCTATATCAGTGATAATTTTTAGCTTAATTTTTGGTTTTATAATAAGTAGCTTAACTCATAGACTAAAAGTATTAATAGAGATTTATTTTGAAAAAAGGAAACAGAGAAATGCTTAAAATAGGATGGATAGATTTTTTAAATACTTTACCTTTCAATTTTGAAATTGCAGGAATAAAGCCAGAATTTGAGTATAAATTATATAAAGGAGTTCCAGTTAAGCTTAATAAACTTCTTAGAAATAAAGAAATAGATATTGCAATTGCTTCTTCCGCTGAATACATAGAAAATTTTCAAGATTATCTAATTCTTCCTAATCTTTCTATATCTGCTACAAACAAAGTCCATTCAGTTGCTATTTTTTCAAATAAACAGCTTTCAGATATAAAAGAGGTTTATTTATCAAAAGCATCTAAAACATCAAGATATTTAACAAAGATAATATTTGATATTTTTCTTAAAAAAGAAATATCTTATAAAGAACTTGAAAACTATCAGGATATTGAAAAGAAATCTGTTTTATTAATAGGTGATAATGCTATCTTTTTTTCAGATAGATTTAAATATGTATATGATTTGTCAGAAATATGGTATAAAAATACAGGTTTACCTTTTGTTTTTGCTTTATGGATTTTAAATAAAGAAATCTTTTATAAAAAAGAAAGACAGTTAAGACAGTTTTATAATATATTGATGGAATCTAAAGAAAAAATTTTAAAAAATCTACCAAATTTTGTAAAAAATTTTGTAAAAACAGAAAAATTTAGCAGAGAATTTGCTACAGAATATATAAAAAATCTAGATTATAATTTGACTGAAAAACATATTCAGTCTTTAAAACTTTTTTCAAAATATCTTCAAGATGTTAAAATAATAAAAAAAGAGCCTAAATTTAATCTTTTAAATTTTTAATCTTTTCTAAAACATACTCACCTATAAAGTTTTCAAACTCTTTATTGGCAAGATGATAAGCAGTCCAAAGATGAAGACATTTAACTTTAAAAGGTTTTTCCCAATAATTTTTTATTCCACCAATTCCAACTGTTTCATCAAGTAAAGCTTTTTTAAATACTTCAGGTAAATCCGGATTCTCTGCTACAAATCTTTTTCTATTTTCAATATCTTTTTTATGAAGATTTAACATTTGATTAAAGATTTTTTCATCTTCAGTAATTATCTGAGATATTTTTTTTATTTCGCCCTTTTCTTCAAGTTTTGAGATTAATCTATCTAACTTTTTATCATAAAGCCAGTATCTTGTTGGGTTTGGCTGTTTTTGCTTATTTACTCTGCTATATATAATATAGCCTAAATCGTAAATCATTATCTTAAATGTTTTGAAAAAGAGTTAAGTAGATTTACAGCTATTTCATCAGGATGAAGAGCAGTAAAATTAGAAACAACAGATACTTCATTTGTACTTTTTTTATATCTTAATACTTTATAAGTCCTGCCTTTATTATCTATTTTTCGAAACAAGAAAAAGAGAATATCGTGAGCAAAGTTTGGTTCTATAACTTCAAGTAAAGTATATCCTTTTGAATGCTTGTATAATTCTAATCCCTCTTGTAAGTCATACTTTTCCATTATCGGAAGCATATCTGTTGGCTTATTTATCTCCACTATTTCTCCAGATAATTCTTTATAATAGTTTATAAAAAATATAAGGATTTAAGAAATGATAGTCAATATAGAAAAAATAGTTTATGGCGGAAAAGGTTTAGGAAAACTTAACTCTAAAACTTGTTTTATTCCTTATGTTCTACCAAATGAAAAAGTAAAAATAAATATTAAAAAAGATAAAAAAAGTTTTTGTGAAGGTTATCCTTTAGAAATTTTAGAAAAAAGTGAATATAGGGTAAATCCAGAATGTGAATATTATACTAAATGTGGTGGCTGTGATTTTCAACATATATCTTATGAAAAACAACTTGATTTAAAAAAAGAAATTTTAGAAGAAGCATTATTTAGATTAGGGAAAATTGAAAAGAAAGTAGATAAAATTATTCCTTCAGAAAATCCTTTTTATTATAGAAATAGGGTTCAATTTAAAATTAATAATGGAGAGTTTGGATTTTTTGCTCCAGAAAGTAATGATGTTATAAACATTGATTCTTGTAAAATATCTCATCTAAAAATAAATGAAGCCATAGAAAGTTTAAAGAAGCTTTCAAAAAATCATAAAAATATAAAAGAGATACATATATTTTATCCAAATACAGAAAAGGCTCTTTTAAATATATATCTAAATGAATTTGAAGAATTAGATTTTCAAACTATAAAAGAAAATTTACCTATATCTATAAATGGAGCAGGAATTTATCTAAAAAATAAAAGAATAAAAACATTTGGCAAAAGTTTCACCTTTGAAAAAGTTGGTAAATATAACTTTAGAATTAGCTTAGATAGCTTTTTTCAAGTAAATAGATTTCAGATAGAAAATATTTTAAATGAAGTTTTAAAAGAAATAGAAGAAAATAAAATTGTTGGAGATATATTTTGTGGAGTTGGCCTTTTTACAATACCTGTAGCTAAAAAATCAAAAAAAAGTTTTGGAGTTGAAATAAATAAATCTGCTGTTAAAGATGCAAATTACAATTTAAAGATAAATAACATTCAAAACACAAAAATTTTTGAAACATCAGCAAGTAAGGCTTTAGATATAATTTCAGGTTATCAACCAGAAATACTTATTTTTGATCCTCCAAGAACTGGATTGTATAAAGATTTAATAAATAAAGTTTTAAATTTAAAAAAATTAGAAAAAATAGTTTATGTTTCTTGTAATCCTGCAACCGCTTCAAGAGATATAAATCTTTTAGCTGATAAATTTAAACTTAAAAAAGTTAAAATGATAGATATGTTTCCACAAACTCATCATATAGAATCTATCTTTGTTTTAGAAAGGATTTAAAATCTTCAAAAGGCATAGGTTTTGCAAAATAATATCCTTGCCCATAATTACAACCTAATTCCTTTAATTTTTCTAACTGTTCCTTTGTTTCTATACCTTCAGCTACTGTTTTTACTCCCATAATTTTACTTATATTTATTATAATTTTCACAAGCTCTTCATCATTTTTATCTATAAGCATATCTCTTATAAAAGACATATCTATTTTAATTTCACTACATGGAATTAATTTCAGATATTTTAAAGATGAATATCCTGTTCCAAAATCATCTATGGATATATCAAAGTCCATCTCTTTCATTGCATTTAATCTTCTTAGATTCTCATCAGGATTCTTCATAGTTTCTGTTTCTGTAATTTCAATTATAATATTTTTAGCAGGGACATTGTATTTTGCAGCTAAATCCCATAATTTTTGTGGATAAGTATCGTATTTTAACTGTTCAAAAGACATATTTATAGCAATTTTTAAATCAGGATTTATTTTTAAAAGTTGTGAAGTATAGGAAAGGGCTTTCTCTGTTATAGCACAGCCAGCATCAAACATTAAATTTACTTCAACTAATATTGGTATAAACTCAGTTGGTGGTATTTTCCATCTTGCAAGGGCTTCAGCTCCAATAATTTTACCTGTTTTAAGATCTACTTTTGGCTGGAAATAAACATCAAATTCTTTAAACTGGATAGCTTTTTTTAATTGAGTTATTATTTCTACTTTTTTATTAAAACTTTCATTTATCTTTTTATTGAAAAAAGATGTAGCATTTAATCCTTTCTGTTTTGCATGTTTTAAAGCAATTTCTGCATGTCTTATTAAGTCATCAGGAGTTTTACCATCTGTTGGGAATATAGTTATACCTATATTATAATTAGGATATATTTCTAATCCTTCAATATTAAAAGGTTTTAATAATGAATTTTTCAATTTATTTAAAATAATAGATAAGTTTTCAATATTTTTAATATCTTTAATAGCCATTATAAATTCATCAGAGCCATATCTTGCAACTAAATCTCTATCAAATAAACTTTCTTGAATCCTTTTTGCTATTTGTTTTAATAATTTATCTCCAATATATCTACCATAACTTTCATTTATCTCTGTAAAATTATATATATCTAAAAGTAAAATTGCTAATTTTTTTTCTCCTCTTTTGGCTTCATTTATATATGTTTTCAGTTCTTCATAAAAAAGATTTTTATTAGGTAAATCTGTTATAGAATCATAATTTTGAATATGATAAAGTTTTTCTTCTAATTGTTTTTGTTGTGTGACATCAATAACTGTAGATATTCCTGCGTATTTTCCTTCATATAGTATAGTATTTGTAGTTATATATATCCATTTTCCTTTTCCATCTTTAGTTTTTAATTTTATAATACCACTAAAAGTAAGCTTTTCTCCTTTTAACCTTTTCTTAATTCTTTCTTTAATTTCTTCCTTGAACTTGTCATCTATTAAATCTAAAACTTTCATATTTTTTAATTCATTAGCTGTATATCCTGTAATTTTTTCAACATAAGAATTTACATATAAAATTTTATCTCTATATATTGCAATACCTATATTTGACTTATTTAATATAATATCTAAAAGTTCTTCCTTTAAATTTGAAATTTCATCTTTTATTCCAATATAAAAGGTTTTATTATTTATTTTTATAGGAAATGCTATAAGAAAACATTTAAGTCTCTTTTTCTCTTTTGTAGTACATTCTACTTCTCCTGCAAAAAATCCATCTTTTTTTATAGTCTCAATAATTTTATAAAACTGCTTACCTAAATATACCTCAGGAGTTTTATTTTTTAATTCTTCAATTGAATATTTTATAAGATTCTCATGTATTTTATTTTGATCTACATAATAACCTTTTTCATTTATTAAGGCTATTGCATATTTTGAAGCCTTTAAAAGCTTTTCCTGTATATCATATTCTTTCATGTACTCTCTCCTTGAATATCTATAAAAAAATAAAAGAACCTATTTAAGTTATTATCGAAATAAAGATATAGAAAATTTAAATAAAAACTATGATTTTAACCTGTTAATCATTAATGTTCCACAGCCACCTATCTTTCTTGTTCTATATTTATTTGAAAGGGTAATTTTTAGTCCTTTATTTTTTAAATATAAAAAAGTTTTTTCATAATCTTCATCAGTTGTTGTTTTATATGGTATTCCTTCTATCTCATTATACTTTAATAAGGATATTGAAAATTTCAATTCTTTTGCTATCTCTGCTAATCTATCAAGTTCTTCTTTTGAATCATTAATATCTTTAATTAATAAATAAGCTAAGGAATAAAGTTTTCTCTTTCTGTTTGAAAGTTTTTCAGTATGCTCTTTTAAAATAGAAATTAATTTATCTATACTTGCACTCTTTGGTATAAGCTTTTTTCTATTTTCTTCAGAGACTGCATGTAATGATAAACTTACACCATTATGAGGTAAATTTAAAAGCTGTTTAAAATTTTTTAAAGGAAATCCTGTTGTGTAAAAACTTACTTTTAATCCTTTTTCTTTAAAATACCAAAAGGCTTTTTGGACATTTTCCCAGTTTAAAAGAGGTTCTCCAATCCCTGCAAAAGTTATATTTGTAATATTTTCTTTTTCTGCATTTTCATATTGCTGAATAATCTCTTCAAAAGTTAAATTTCTTATTAATCCCTTCATTCCAGATGCACAAAACAAGCATTTAATAGGACATCCTACCTGTGATGATACACAGAGAGTATTTCCTCTATAAAAAACAGATTCTATTGTGAAGTTATCATCTGTTTCAAGTTCAAAAAGCTTGTTAATATCATCATTTATAATTTCTTTAATTTTAATCATTTTTCTTAATAAAATTACCACTAACTAAAATTAAAGAAGATATTATAATGAAAATAACACCAATTGCAACAGTTCCATTAAACCAAAATTTCATAGGATATATTCTAAGAAGTGTATCTGTATTTGAAAATCTCCAACTTGTTTTACCAAAGAAGAAATTATGAAATATCTCAAAGGCCTTATTATAATCTGTAAAAGAAAGTAGTCCAATAGATATTAAAAAAAGAATAGAAAATATTCCTGAATATAAAAGCATGCTTTTTCTTAAATCTTTAAGAAAGATTAATCCTAATAGCCATAATATAAAAAGAAAATAACTTAAAGGAAAAAGTATAGATAAAAACTTGTTTACATCTTTCATATGATTTATTTCTTTCTGTCTAAATGCTTTTCTTCCATCTGGAAGTTTTGCTTTTTTAAACTCTTCCAATCCTTCTTTAGAAAGAACAGCTTTTAAACCTAATTTTGCAAGCTTTCTTCTATATTCATTATCAAGACCAAATCTATCTTTTGGAAAATCTTTTCTTGAATATTCAAAATCAATAAACCAGTTATTAAATACTAACCTTGAAGATATACCTAGAATCCAAAAAGGTGAAATAAAAACTAAAACAAAAAATATAAATTTCCTCATATTATAGATTTTATGGCTTCTAAAAAGAAATTATTTTCTTCAGGAGTTCCTATGGAAACTCTAAGACAACCTTCTAATTTTGGAAGATACGACATATTTCTTACAAGAACACCTTTTTCAATTAACTTTTTATGTATTTTGTCAGCATCTGCTACTTTTATTAAAAAGAAATTAGCATCAGACGGATAAACTTTTATATTGTTTAGCTTTAATATTTCTTTAATAACTCTTTCTCTTTCAGATTTTATTTTTTCAATTTGCTCTTTTATAACTTCTTTTCCTTTTGTTAAAACAACCTTTGCAACTGCTTCTGTAGGTAATGTAATATTAAAAGGAGATCTAACTTTGTCTAATATAGATGCTATCTCTTCATTTGCAATTAATACTCCAAGTCTAATTCCTGCAAGTCCAATTTTAGAAAAAGTTCTTATTACTATAATATTTTCTTTACTTAATGCTTCTTTTAGAAAATCTTCTTTATCAGAAAAATCAATATATGCTTCATCTACTACTGTAAAAACATTATTTTTAGCAACATATTTTATTAATTCTTTATCAAAGCTATTTCCTGTAGGATTATTTGGAGATGCAAAAAATGCAACATCAGGTTTTTGTTCTAAAGCTTTATCTACACTTTCTTTTCTTAATTGAAAATTTGCATCAAGCTCAAATTCAGCTTTTGGTCTATTTAAAACATCTGAATAAACTCTATACATAGGAAATGTAGGCACTGGATACATTACAGGATTTTTTATATCACCAACTGATTTTATAAGAATTTCTATTAGCTCATCAGAACCATTTCCTAAAACTATATTCTCAGGCTTTATATTATAATGATTAGCTATTATCTCTTTTAATTGTTTATATGTTGGATCAGGATATCTATTAAAAGATAATTTTTTTATCTCATTTGCTATTTCTTCTTTTAACCAACCGGGTAGTTCATAAGGATTTTCATTTGATGAAAGCTTTACTTTTGTAGGAGTTGTTTCAGTTTTGTATGCTTTAAAATCTTTAAATCTATCTAAAAACAATAATTGAACCTCTTTTTAAGTGAGATTTAAAGTGGTGCGAGAGGGGGGAATCGAACCCCCACGGCCTTGCGGCCAAGGGATTTTAAGTCCCTCGCGTCTGCCAGTTCCGCCACTCTCGCATATAAGGAACAATATTATAAAGCAAAAAAAATTTTTTTACAAGATTTTTTGGAGTAATTAGCTAAGCAAGACCCCTTTTTATTAATTCATCTTGGTAAATTCTATTGTAAAGAATTTTCCATTCAGGGGTTCCTTCTAATATTTTCTTTGAGTAAGATTTTATTCTTCTTCTTACTTCTCTGTCTATATCTCTTTCTTCTCTAACAAGCTGTTTTAATTTTTCAAATATTCTTTTTCTAATTTTATTTGGATGTTCAAAAATTTCAACAGTATCATCTGTCTCAATAAGTTTTTTTATTCTGTGGGCTACCTGGTTCATTCTTTCTTCAGGATCAAGATGTATATTTCTTTCTTCTGCTAACTTTTCTTTAACCTTTTTAACAGCAGTAGAATATCTTAGTTCTTCTGATTGGACTATATGAAGATTTTCTTCTACTAATCTTTCTGCTTCTTGTTCTATCTCTTTCTCTTCTTCTATAGCATGAACTATTATTTCTTTTACTTTCCCTTTGAACTCTTCAGGATTTTCTGGCTCTATTATATGATTTTCTATCAATTCATCTATAATATTATCTGATACTCTTTCCACCAGCTTTGCTGGTAGTTTCATATGCTTATCCTCCAAATTTTAAATAGGTTTGTTATTATATTATAATTTTAATTATTTTCCAAATATGGAGGTTTTTAAACTTGTTAAAACTTGGTGAAAAACCACTTATTGCTATACCTGTAAATGATAAAGATTTTGAAGAAACAGTAAATAAAGCTAAGGAAAAAGGAGCAAATATAATAGAACTTAGGATAGATCAATTTAGAGATAGAAATATAAATTATATTTTAGAAAAAATATCCTTCATAAAAAAATTAGGTCTATATGTACTTGCAACTATAAGATCAAAAAAAGAAGGAGGAACGCCTATTTCTGATTATGAAAGAGAAAGAATATTTAAAGAAATAGCTCCTCAGGTTGATATTATAGATATAGAACTTTCTTCAGAAGGATTAAGAGAAAAGGTTATTAAAATAGCAAAAGAGAATAATTGTCTTGCTCTTGTTTCTTACCATGATTTTGAAAAAACTCCTTCAAAAGAAGAGATTCAAAAAATAATAGATAAAGCTTTAGAACTTGGAGCTGATATTATAAAGTATGCTTTTAATGTAAAAACAAAAGAAGATGTTGCAAGAATATTATGTATTACTAATAAAAATAAAGATAAAAATATAGTTGCAATTGGAATGGGTGAACTTGGAAGAATTACAAGAGTATCTGGGTTTTTCTTTGGTAGTGTAATTACTTATTCTTATATAGGAGTAGCTTTTGCACCTGGACAAATAGAAATAGAAAAATTAAAAGATGAACTTGAGTTTTATGGATTACTAAAAGGAGATAAATAATGCCATATAGCATGACAGGAATAGGTTTTTCAGAAATTCAAACAGAAGATTATGAAATATTTGTAAGAATAAAATCTGTTAATAACAAAGGTATAGATATATCTGTAAAAGGAAGTAGAGATATTTTATTTTTTATTGAAAATGAAGTAAGGAATTTTCTGAAAAATTATTTTTCAAGAGGAAGTTTTCAAGTTTTTATTGATGTTAAATATAAAAACCCAGAAAAAATATTAAATATAGATGTATTAGAAAAAGCAGTAGATTATGTAAAAAACATAATGCAAAAAATAAATTTAAATCCATCTGATGATAAAATTTATGAAATTTCTTCATCTTTAATGTCTTCCTTAGAAAAAGAAGAACCTATAGATGAAAATCTTAAAGAAAATGTTTTTAAAGCCTTAGAAAAAGCATCTGAAGAACTAAAAAAAGAAAGAAAAAAAGAAGGAGAAAATTTAGTTAAAGATATTGAAAATAGATTAAATGAAATAGAAAATCTTCTTGAGAAAATAAAACAAGAAAAGGATAATATTATTGAAAAGCAAAAAAATAAGATGATAGAAAAATTAAAAGAACTACTCCAAGAAGAATACAAAGAAAGAGCTTTTATTGAAACAAGTATAATTGCAGAAAAATTAGATATTACAGAAGAGATTGTAAGACTTGAATCACATTTAAAAAGATTTAGACAACTTTTAAAACTTGATGAACCAATAGGAAGAAAATTAGACTTTCTATGTCAAGAAATGCATAGAGAAATAAATACTCTTGGAAATAAAATACCAGATTTTAGTAAATATACTATAGAAATAAAATCAGAAATAGAAAAAATCCGCCAACAAGTAGCTAACATAGAATAGCTACTTCCAGCTTTCTGTTTTATCTTTGAAAATTTCTTTTTTCCATATTGGAGCTCTTGCTTTTACTTCATCAACTATATATCTACAAGCTGCAAATGCTTCTTGTCTATGGCCTGCCCATACAGCTACTAAAAAAGAAGGAACTAACAATGGTACAACTCCTGTTCTATGGTGGACTACTGCATGTTTAATTCCGAATTTATTTTTGGCTTCATTTATTATCTCTTTTATAACTTTTTCAGCCATTGATTCATAAGCTTCATAATGAAGTTCTAAAACCTCTCCATCTTCTGGAGCAGACCTTGGAATACCAAGAAATATATCCACTGCACCACAACTTTCATCTTTATAAGAACTAAATATTTCTTCTAAAGAATACCAGGTTTCACCAATATATATTTCTGGAACCATTATTTACTCCTTTATAAATTTTTAATTTGTCTTACAATAATTATAAACTCTTTTTCTATTTGGGGCTTATTTTGGAAATTTTTTTCTATAAAATTAATCTGATTTAAAAATCCTTTTATCATATCTTTATTTTCATCTATAGAAACTTTATAAGCAAGTTGGAGAAAGTTTTTAGCTAGTTGTAGATAAACCTTAGATATTTCAATATTATTATTGAAATATGCTTTAGAACTATAATAAATTAAATTTTTAAATCTTACTAAATATAGATTTTCTCTACTTGTAAGTTTTATCATAGGGTCTAAAGCTATTTCTATAGATTGTTTTGCTTTTTTTAATCTAGATGCTTTCAAATTGTCGTAAGCTATAGCAAGGAAAGTTTTTGCATCTTTTAATGGATTATCTATTAATGGAAGATTAATATTTTCTGATAACTTCTGTAATTCAGATATCACTTCTTTATTCTTGGATATAGTGTAGTTGTTTAATATCTTGTCTATATTTTCCTTAATATTATCATAATCTGTTAAATTAGCTTCAATACTTTCAATTTCATACTTTAAAGAAATTAAGTCTTTTTTATAATTTTCATCTGGAAAATTTTTCATCCTTTTTATTAAGGTTTCAATATGTTTTTTAATAATATAAGAAGGAGAATAAATAGAAGCTTCATTTAAGAAAAATAAAGCAGATTCTAAAAACGTTTGTGTATTTTTTTTATTTGGTCTCAAACTTTTAAGCTCTGAATAAGCATTTAAGCTAAGATTTAGAGCTTTATATGTATATACTTTTATATTTGTTATCTGATTTTCAGTTATTGATGATGGTATGTTTTCATTTGAAATAGAAACTTTATATATAACTAAGATTAACAAAAATAAAGATGTAAATTTTTTCATTTTTAATCCCTAACTTATTTTGTTTTTTGCTTAAAGAGTATACAACAAATTTTATTGGATAAAAATATAGCTTATGACAACTTTTACCTTTCTTTTTTTAAAAGTATTAAAGCTGTTCTAAAAATAGAGAGTCAGATGTAAAATTTTGATAGTATTAAAATAATGGAAGATATAGCAAAATCAGGAATAGAATTAGCTATTAGAGTAAAAGAAACATTTAGGATAAATGTAAAACATCCATTAAGGAAAAAATCAAAAGAAGGCTGGAATAAGTTTGGTAGGTATAGATATTTAATAGAGAGTTTATTTGGTAATGTAAAACAGAAATTAGGTTCCCACTTTAGGGTAAAAAATCAAGAAATAGCTGAAAAAATGGGTTTAGCTGTTTTTGCTATTTATAATATGTATCTTTTAGTTATTTTTTTCTTTTTTATTACCGCCTTATTTTTAATAATATTTCACTTATTTTTATTTTTGATTGCTTAATTTTAGAATACCTTATTTAATTCTTGACGTTTTATTTATCTTACTATAATTTATAATTATAAATAATTATACCTATAGGGGGTATATGTATGAATAAATGTGATGTTTATCTTTCCGATGAAGCAATGAAGGAATTACTATCCCGTTTATCAAAAATTGAAGGACAGATTAGAGGAATTCAAAAAATGATAAAAAATAAAAGAAGTTGTGATGATATTCTTGTTCAGATTTCTGCTATTAGATCTGCCCTTAAATCTGTAGGAGAAAGACTGCTTGAAGAACATGTAGAATTTTGTGTGAAACCAAGAGTAGAAGCTGGAGATATTAAAGCTTTAGAAGATTTTCTTCAAGCAGTAAAAAAGTTTTCAAAAGGAGGTTGTTAAAATTAAAGATTTAGGTACCATTGTATCTTTACTTGCTGTTTCTTGATGTATACATATAGCAGTAGTTGTAAGAGATGACAATATTAAAAATATACTAAAAGCTGGACATTATAAAGGTAAGATTATAGGTAAAACTAAATTTTGAGGAGGAAACAAACTATGATAAAACTTAGAATAATAGGAATGACTTGTGAGCATTGTGCTGAAACAGTTAAAAAAGCCTTAGAATCAGTTAAAGAAGTAAAAGAAGCTAAAGTATATTTTCCTCAAGGATTTGCAGAAATAGAAACTAAAGAAGAAGTTTCAGTAGAAAAACTAATAAAAGCAGTAGAAAAAGCTGGATATGGAGCTCAAGTTATAAAAGAATCTCCAGAAATATATATTCCAAAAAAAGATATTTATGATTTATTTATTCTTGGAGGTGGCTCTGCAGGTTTTGCTGCAGCTATAAAAGCTTCCGATTTAGGTGCAAAAGTTTTAGTGGCTGAAGATAATATAATAGGAGGAACTTGTCTTAATAGAGGATGTGTACCTTCTAAATATCTTATAGAAGTAGCAAATACATTTTATACACCTTTAAAAAACCCATTTTCTGGTATTAAACTTGAAAAAGGAGAAATAGATATAAAAAAAGTTATTAATGAAAAAGAAGATTTATTAAATGAACTTAGAAAAGAAAAATACTGGAATATTCTTGATGCTTATCCTCAGATAGAGTATAGAGATTGTAGAGGAAGGTTTGTAGGTAATACATTAGCACAGGTAGGAAAGGACAAAATAAGCTTTTATAAAGCAGTTATAACAACAGGAGCAAGACCGGGTATTCCACCTATAAAAAATCTTTCTAAAGTCAAATACTATACAAGTGATGATATATTTAACATAGATCATTTACCAAAACATTTGATAATTATTGGCGGTGGAGCTATAGGTTTGGAACTTGGACAAGCATTCTTTAGAATGGGAAGTAAAGTAACTATTGTTGAAGCTTTACCAGAAATTGCGATGGTAGAAGAACCAGAAATAAGAAAAGAATTACATAAAATTCTTAATGAAGAAGGCTTAAACATACTAACTAATGTTAATATAGAAAATGTATTTGAAAATGGTAATGAAATATTTTTAGAATGCGAATTAAATGGCAAAAAATATAAAATAGTAGGAACAGATATCCTTGTAGCTACTGGAAGAACACCTAACACAAGGGATATAGGTCTTGAAACTGTTGGAGTAAATACAAATCCAAGAGGTTTTATAGAAACTAACGATTATATGCAAACATCAAATTCAGATATATATGCAGCTGGAGATTGTGTAGGAAAGAAAATGCTTGTTACTGTTGCAGCAATGGAAGGAGGTATAGCAGCAGAAAATGCTCTTTTAGGAAACAAAAATAAAGTAGAATATTTATCCGTTCCTCATGCAATATTTACTGATCCTGAAATCGGTTCAGTAGGATTAAAAGAAAAAGAAGCTAAAGAAATGGGATATGAAGTAGAAATTAGAGTTCTTGATTTTTCTAAAGTTCCAAGAGCAGCGTTAAGTCTTCTGACAAAAGGAGTTATAAAAATGATAGCTGATAAAAAGACAGGTAAAGTTTTAGGTATACATATTCTCAGTCCTCATGCTGCAGAGATTATACATAAAGCTGTATTTATAATTAAATACGGGCTTACTATTGAAGATATAATACAAGCAGTTGATGTTTATCCTACTTTATCAGAATCTATAAAACTTTGTGCTCAAAGTTTTAAAAAGGATATATCAAAGCTCTCTTGTTGTGCCCAGTAGCTTAAAGATTGACTATAATATTTTTATAGAAAATAAAAGAGGATCAAAAATGAAAATAGTAGCTATTCTTCTTGCGGCAGGGCAAGGAAAAAGATTTGGAGAAAAAAAGCAGTTTATTAAACTAAAAGGAGAGCCTTTATTCCAGTATTCTATTAATACTATAAATAAAATAGATGAAATTACAGATGTAATATTAGTCTTACCAGAAGAAGATATAGAAAGAATAAAGATTTTTTCATTTAAAAATATAAAAAAAGTAATAGGCGGAAAAGAAAGACAAGATAGTGTTTACAATGCCCTCCAAGAAATAAGTAATGCAGATATTGTAATAGTACATGATACTGCAAGGCCTTTTGCAACAGAAAAAATGTTCTTAGATGGAATAAAAAATATAAAAAAAGGATTTGATGGGAGTGTTACAGCTATTCCTTCAAAAGATACAATAAAGAAAGTTAAAGAAAATAAAGTTATTGAGACTCTCAAAAGAGATGAGCTTTATATTATTCAAACTCCTCAAACATTTAAATTTGATATCTTAAAAAAAGCCCATGAAAAAGCAAAACAAGAAAATTTTTTAGGAACAGATGATTCTTCTCTTGTTGAAAGGATAGGTGGAAATATTACTATAAATGAAGGTTCTATTTTAAACTTTAAGATTACAACAAAAGAAGATTTAATACTTGCAAAATGCCTTTTAAATAAGGGACCAAAAAAGTCCCTATTTTAATTATTCTGTTGCATAACTATGAAGTCCTGGGAAATATAGATTAACTCCAAAATAGCAGATTAAAAGCATTATAAAACCAGCAACTACTATCCAGCTTGCTGTAGTATCTTTCCATTTACCAATTGTTCTACCATGAATGTATGCAGCAAAGAAAAGCCATACAATTAAAGCCCAGTTTTCTTTTGGATCCCAGCTCCAATAACTTCCCCAAGCTTCATTTGCCCAAGCTCCACCAAGTATTATTGATGCAGTCCATATTGGAAAAGATATAGCAACTGCTTTTAATGCTATTTCTGATAATAGGCTTTTCTTAGGTAAGAATTTACCAATAGGTTTTAAAACATAAGTAGCAAAGTAAATAAATGTTAAAAGAAGTAAAACAAATATTATTCCCATTATCATTGTTTTTAAATCTTTTGCACCTGTTAATGTCCAGTAGCCAAAAGGAATTAATAAGGCTAAAGAAAAAACAAAACCTGCAATATGTTTAATATCTACTTTAATATCTTTATCAAAATTATTTCTTATTAAAAATGCAACTGATGCTCCAAATGCTATTGTAAATCCTGCATAACCTGCAAATGATGCAAGAACATGTATATAAAGCCAATAACTTCTAAGGGCTGGTACTAATGGTGAAATTTCAGTATTAAACTGATGTGCCCATATTATTAAAAATGCAACTATTGGAAAGAAAAAAGCTCCTATTGCTTTTACTTTATATTCCCTTTCAATATACAGATATAAGGTAGTAGCAAGCCAAGGAAAGAACATTAAAGATTCATAAAGATTTGTCCAAGGTGGATGGAATACTCCAAGATTATATGCTTCTATTCCTCTTACAAAAAGGCCAGCAGACTGGATAGCCCAAGCAGTGAAAGCTGTTAAAGTTGCTATTTTTGATAATTTTTCTCCTTTAAAAAATACTGCAACTATATAAAAAATTGCAGCAGCAAGATATATAATCCCGCTTATCTGAAAAAGTAATACATTATGAATCTTACCTGATAATATAGATACTGCCGTTAAACCTAAAATAAATAAAATAGAAAAAATAGTAAATGTTAGGCCAGCAGTTAGAGAAGACTTTTCTTTATATGTTAATACCTGTTCCATTTAAATCCTCCAGTTAGTAATAGCTTAGTATCTTATATTATTTAGCTTTTTTTAGTTTGTCAAACTTATTAGAACTTTAATATATGCTAAATTTCTCGTTGCTTTTTTCTTATGGTTTTTATCATAAAATTTAAGAGTTTAAAGTATATAATTAAAATGAAAATAAATTTATGGAGGTTTTAAGTATGGCAGAAAATACTGTAAAAATAGATAGAGAGAAAGTTGAAGAAGTTTTAGAAAAAATAAGACCTGCTTTAAGATTTGATGGTGGTGATGTTGAGCTTGTAGATATTGGAGAAGATGGCACTGTTTATGTTAGATTAATGGGTGCTTGTTCTGGATGTGCTATGTCTTTAATGACTTTAAAAGGTGGAATTGAGATGAAATTAAAAGAGGCTATTCCTGAAGTTAAAGAAGTTGTAGCTGTTAATTTAGAACAACCAATGTTTTAATAAAAAGGCTCCTCAAGGAGCCTTCATTTTCATTAATTTTATTAATTATCTTCTTGTCCTGAATTTTCTTGTTCTTGTGAAACCTGTTTTATTATATCTTCAAGAATATTTCCTAAAATCTCTCCCCTTTGATATAAAGTATGAGTGTTAAATACTTTATTTTTCCCATTTTTAGCTATTTCTTCTCTTTCTATAGGAGCATCTTCTAAATAATAAGCAATTTTTCCTTCTATTTCTATAGGATCCATTGGATGATATGTAACAATTTCTTGATTTTCAATAAAGAATGATTCTGCTGCTAATTTTTTTTCTACCATTGTTAATGATTGAGAAGCTATACTATAAAAAGTTGTAATTCCTAAGCTTGATGGTAAGAAAGGAGGTTGACTTAATAAAGATATTTTAGTTCTAGCTAAAAAAGTTGTAATATCTTTTAAAGAGGTTATATCTTCATATACAACAATATTTTCTTTTGTTTCTCCTCTTACTTCTCCAAGAATATTTACTTCAAACTCATCTACGGAATCAAGAATATGCCATCTTCTTAAGTTCATTGCATATCCACCAATTTCTGCAAGTAAAGCTATAAACTCTTCATCTTTTTCTTGTTGAAATTTAGTTAATACTTCTTGAAATTGTGGATTAAATTGAGATATTAAAAATCCAGATGCAAATCTTATTGGCATTTCAGGGTTTCTATATATAAGCCTTCCAAGTTCTGCAGCAAAGGTAAAAAGCCCTTCATCTAATCTTTCTTTCCAAGTATTTTCATAAATAACTGGATCTATTACTGGACCAACAAAAGCTATATCAAAATCTTTCTCCATAGCAGGTGGGATATTGCTTGGATTAACTCCCGGTGGTAAAAGGGCTACATTTTTTCCAAGCTGAGAAAGCCATTGAGCATGTTCTACATCAACATTTAAAAATAAAAGTTGATTTGAAGATATTACAGGTTTTAACTTCATATAATGAAGCATAGGATCTTCTAAAAACCAGCTTACATGGATATTCCCAACTATATCAAAAAGAGGTTTTCTAGTTCCTTTTTCATCTTCTGCAAATATAACTCCATCTAAATTAAGATCAAAAGTAAAAAGTGGTTTAAACTCAAAAAGCTTATCTACAACTTCTTGAATATTTTCAGGAGTTGGTTCTAAAGTGATAGTTTCAAATCCTTTTGCAGATAAAGATTTTTCTAATGCATTAATTATTTCTTCACCAAAATTTCTTGGATCAGGTGTTTTTATAAAGGCAATTCTTGGTTTCATTATTCCTCCAAATTTATGATAATATTATCAATTATTTTACTACATAAAAGTCAGTTTAAAATCATGGAAGAAAAAGAAAAAATAATAATTTTTGGATTAGGATATTTCAGCAGAAAATTAATAGAAGTACTTTATCCTGAATGGCCTATTATAGGCATTGATATTAAAGAAGAAAAAATAAAAAATTTAAAAGAAAAATATCCAGAAGCAAAATTTATAGTTGGTGATGCAAGTAGCGTTCTTGTTTGGAAAAGTATAAACTTTGAAAATGTAAAACATATAGTTATTAATATTAAAGATTCAGACGTTTCTTTAGAAGCATGTAGATTGGCAAGGGAAGTTTTCAATATTGAAATTCCTATTACTATCTTTTTATATGATGAAGAGAAAGAAGAACTTTTTCAAGATTTTAAAAATATAAATCTATTCAAGCCTTCTCAAATAATAGTTAATTCAATTTTGGCTTTAATAAAAAGAAATTACAAAATAGCTACAAATATAGGTCTTGGAAAAGGTGAAATAGTAGAAGTTGAGGTATCAGGTAAGTCTCATTTTACAGATAGAAAATTAAAACATATAAAGCCTTCAAAATGGAGAGTTGCTGCCATTTATAGAAACGGTGAATTAATTATTCCAACTGGAGATGAAAAAATACAAGTTGGAGATAAAGTTGTTATTATCGGAGATCCAAAAGTACTTGAAAATGTAGTTAATATACTTAAAAAAGGAATTCCTGAGTTTCCTTTACAATTTGGCTCTATTGTAGCTACAGTATATGCAGATAGATTTAGAAAAAATATTGAAGAATTATGGTATTTATATTCTAATACAAGGATAAAAAAAATATATCTTTATCCTTTTAAGAATTTTGAAATCTCTGATAAAGATAAAATTTTTATTTATCAAAAATTTGGAAATGCAGAAATAAAAAATAATATATCAAGTTTGAAAAAGTTAATAAAAATAGATAATGACTTGGATATTGCATTTCATGTTATTCCTTATAATAATTTATCCTTTTTTGAAAAATTCAGTATAAAATACATTTTTGAGAATGCTAAAAAGCCATTTTTTATATCAAAAGGTGAATTTCCTTATAAAGAAATAAAAGTATTATTAAATAGTCCAAATCCTGCAGTTGTTTTAGATATTGCCATAGATATAGCAAGGATGTTAAAAGTTGATATTAATTCTTTTTATGTTGCAACGCCAAAAGCTTTAAGATCTGAAGAGGAAGAACAGAAACTAATAGAAATTAATAATATAATTTTAGATTTTGAAAATATTCATAAAAAAAAGCTAAACCTTAAAATCCTTGAAGGAAATCCAGTGAAAAAAAGTTTAGAGTACTTAAATTCTTCTGAAGATAATAATTTACTTGTTATGTCATATAAAAAACAACACATTTCTATTTTTAATCCAAGTCCTCAATATTTAATAGCTAAAAAATGCAAATGTTCTGCATTTATAATTCCTGCTGAGGAAAAAAATGAATAATGTTGAAGCAATTTTAATTCTTATAGTTGTTATTGGTGCTTTCTTTATGCCAATAATAAGCAGAAGATTAAATCTTCCTTCTCCAGTAGCTGAAATAATATTTGGACTTTTTATGGGATTAGGTTTTAAGGATATTATTCATCAAACTGATATTTTAAATTTTTTAGGAGAACTTGGATTTATTATATTAATGTATTTAGCAGGTTTAGAAATTAAATTTGAAACTTTAAAAAAATTACCAACAAAAGAAATTCTACTATACATTTCTGTAATTATTTTAGTTATCTTAATATCATTTTTAGTAATTTATACTCTTAATTTAGCTTATATTTACTTGTTAGTTTTAATGATAATAGCTGTTGGGCTTCTATTTCCTGTACTAAAAGATGCTGAACTTACCTCTTCAAATTTAGGTCAATCAGTTCTTATAATAGCAAGTATTGGAGAAGTAGTTAGTTTAGTAGCTATTTCTTTATTTTTTCTTATTGCAGAGTTTGGTTTTTCTGAGCAAACATTATTTAGGCTTTTTGAAATATCTTTATTTTTCTTAGCTGTTTATTATCTTTTAAAAATTTTTAAGCTTATAATATGGTGGTATCCTGAAAAATTTGTATTTTTATTTGAGAATGATGATATTACAGAAACTGCAGTAAGATATAATTTTGTAAATATGTTTATCTTTGTATCCCTTGCTGCATTACTTGGCCTTGAACCTATAATTGGAGCTTTTTTTGGTGGACTTTTATTAGGAATAATTGTAAAAGAAAAAGAAAAGATAATAGAAAAACTATCTGCTTTTGGTTATGGATTTTTAATTCCTATATTTTTTATAGATGTTGGTTTAAAGTTTAATCTCCTTGAGTTGTTAAAATTAGATATTATTTATAATGCTTTTATTTTATCTATCTTGATGTTAGTTGTAAGATTTATGGCGTCTATTATTCTATATTTTTCAAAATTTTCTTTTAAAGAAATATTAATTATTCCTTTTGCTTTATCTATGCCTTTAACATTACTTGTTGCTGTTGCTACCTTAGGGTATGAAACTCATTTAATTAATCAAAAAGAAGCATCAAGTATCTTATTAACTGCTATAATTAGTGGTTTAATTTTTCCATGGATATTTAAAAATTTAGTAAAAAGATTAAATTTTATACAAAAATAAAATTTAAAGGATAGTAAATGTACAATTTAACAGTTAATGAAGCTACTTTCGTAATAGTTGATCTTGAGACTACAGGATTTTCACCAAAAGAAAATTCTGTAATTGAAGTTGCAGGAATAAAATATCAAGGTGGAATGATAATAGGCAAATTTTCTCAATTGGTAAAACCTAAAGAAGAGTTTTTATTTTCTCATATTACAGAGCTTACAGGTATTACAAATAGTATGGTAATAGATAAACCTTATTTTGAGGATATTTATCCTGAGTTTTATAAATTTATAAAAGATAGTATTTTAGTAGGACATAATATTAAGTTTGATTACTCATTTTTAAATGAAACTCATAAATTTTTATATAAAAAAGATTTAAAACTACCTTCTATATGTACAGATAATCTTGCAAGAAGAATTTTTCCAGAATTAAGGAAAAAATCCTTAGAATATTTAGCTAATTATTTAGGAATAAATTTTTACCAAAAGCATAGAGCAATGTCAGATGCAGAAGCCACATTAAAAGCTTTCCAAGTAATGCTTAACTTCCTACAAGATTATAATATTAATAAAGTTATAGATATTATTAGGCTATCTCAAGGAAAGCAAATAAACAAAAAAAATAAAACAAAAAGATATGTTTAAACGTTAAATCTAAATAGCATTACATCTCCATCTTGAACTACGTAGTCTTTACCTTCTATCCTTACTGCTCCTGCCTCTTTTGCTTTTTGCATAGAACCATATTTTATAAGCTCATCATAATTTATAACTTCTGCAGCTATAAAACCTCTTTCAAAATCTGAATGTATTTCTCCTGCTGCTTGTGGTGCTTTTGTTCCTTTTTTTATAGTCCATGCTCGTGTTTCTTTTTCTCCAGTTGTAAAGTAAGTAATTAAATCTAATAAGTTATATCCTGTTCTTATCATTTTATTTAAACCGGGTTCTTTTAATCCATAAGCTTCTAACAGCTCTTTTCTTTCTTCTTTTGGTATTTCTATAAGCTCTTGTTCTACTTTTCCTGATAAAACAACAACAGGAGCATTTTCTTTTTCTGCTTTTTCTTTTATCTGTTTTACATATTGATTATCTTCACCTTCAGGAAGGTCTTCCTCTCCAATATTTGCTACATACATTATTGGTTTTAATGTTAATGGGAATATTGTTTTTCTCATATATTCTATTTCTTCTTCTGAAAATTTATCTAAGTTTGTTCTAAGAGGTTGAATATTTTCAAGTATATCTTTAGCTTTTTCTAAAGCTTGTAATTCAAATTTTGCTTCTTTATTACCTGATTTTGCAGGTTTTAAAACCTTTTCAATTCTTTTTTCTACTGTTTGAAGGTCTGCAAGTATTAATTCTGTTTCTATTATTTCTGCATCTCTAACTGGATTTACACTTCCTTCAACATGAACAACATCACTGTCTTCAAAACATCTTACAACATGAGCTATTGCTGACACATTTCTTATATTAGATAAAAATTGGTTTCCAAGTCCTTCTCCTTTAGATGCTCCTTTTACAAGTCCTGCTATATCTACAAACTCAATTGTAGCTGGTATTATTTTTTCAGAATTTGATATTTCTGAAAGTTTTTGAAGTCTTTCATCTGGAACATCTACTATTCCTACATTAGGGTCTATAGTACAAAATGGATAGTTTGCTACACCTGCTTTTGCTGTTTCTGTTAATGCATTAAATATTGTTGATTTTCCAACATTAGGAAGTCCTACAATACCTATATTTAACTTCATTTTTCCTCCAATTTTTTTGTTGAAAATTTATAAAAAATTTAAGAAACTTCAACTTGATTTTGTATAAAATAAAGATTTTCAGTAAATATTTGATCTAATCTTTTTAAAAGATTTTCCTCATTTAGAAAAAGAGCTACCTTTTTATCAAAAGGTATTTCAAAAATAAATTTATACTTTCCGTCTCTTTGATGTTTGATATAAATATCAAATTTCAAATCTTGATAAGTTCCTGTCATCCATATTTCTTCTGTAGGCTTATAAAAAAAAAGTTCAAAGCCTTTTTCTGAAGCTATACTTTCTAATTTTTGTAAGATTTTTTCCATTATAAGCTCCATATAATAATAACCTTAATTATTATATTTCAATTTTGATTAAATTTTTTAATAAGTTGTTGTCGGCAATATATTTTTTATCTTCTATTATTAAATAGGGATAAAATTTATACTTAGTAAAATAAACAAAATCTGAAAAATTATCTTTATAATATTCATCAAATAAAAATTTATCACCTGTTTTAAAAGCAGATAATAATATTAAAAGTTTTGCATCTTCAGATGAGGAAAGCTGGAATCTTTTTATTGCTTCTGTGTAATGTCTTTCTGTAATATGCTTGCATCCTCTTAAAAACCATTTTTCATCTATCGTTAGATTTTCTTGATTTAATAATTCCTCAAAATATTCTGTTTTTAGTTTTTTACCTTCTTCAGAAATAAACTCTATTTTGCTTTTTCTAAGAGTTTTTGGATCCATTTAGTTTCCTATATAGATTTTGTAAAAATTTTAACTGATTTTCAGTTTGAGGTAAGAAACCTTTTTTTAAAACTTCATCTATTGCTGAGTTGTAATCTTTTCCTTTATATATTAAATATCCTGCTAAAAATGTACCACTTCTTGCTTTCCCATATTTACAATGGGCTACTACTTTTTTCCCTTGTTTTAAAAGTTGATCTATATATTCATAAACTGCTAAGAAATCTTCTTCTGGAATAGGATCATACATATTAAAAGGTATTCTTATAACCTCAAAACCAGATTCTTTCTGTTTTTCTGCTATAAAATCTCCGTAACTACCTTTAAGTAAATTTATAACAGTATTTACTCCTTCTTTTTGCCATATGCAAAGCTCTTCAGGTTCTGGTGCTCTACTACCGCCTATATTCTCTGTTATCCATCTAATCATTTTTTTATCCAAAATATTCTAAGGCTCTTTCTAATCTATGTTTTACTTTTTCTATTCCAATTACTTCTACTAAGGTAGCTACATCTACTCCTGAGGTTTTTCCTGTTAGAGCAACTCTAATTGGCATAAAAAGTCCTTTCCCTTTTACTTTCAACTCTTTTTGTATCTCTTTTGTTATCTTTTTAAAATCTTCTTTAGTAATTTTATCTTTGTCTTTTATTTTTTCATAAAAAGTTTGTACTACTTTATATCCTGATTCATCTTCTAAAAACTTTTTAGCATCTTCATCATATTCAAAATCATCTATAAAAAATGGTTTTGCTCTTTCTCCTATCTCCATTAAAGTTTCAATACTATCTCTTATTGCTTCCATTACTTTTTTATAATACTCAAAATCTGCTTTATATCCGAAGTTTTCAAAGAAAGGTATAGCTCTTTTTGTTAAATCTTCTAAATCTAAAATTTCTCTAATATAAACTCCATTTAGCCATTTTAGTTTTGCTCTGTCAAATACTGCAGGTGCATTATGAACATCTTTTATATCAAATTCTTTTATGATTTCATCAGGTGTTATTACTTCAGAATCTCTTTTGGGATGCCATCCTAAGAGAGCAAGTCCATTAAACATTGCTTCCGAAACATATCCATCATCTCTAAATGCTCTTAATGAAACTGCGCCATGTCTTTTTGATAATTTACTTTTATCTTCTCCAAGAATTATTGGAAGATGAGCAAATTTTGGTTCTTCAAAACCAAGAGCTCTATATATTAAAATCTGTTTTGGTGTATTTGATAGATGGTCTTCTCCTCTAATTATATGGGTTATCTTCATTAATGCATCATCAATAACTACAACAAAGTTATAAACAGGCGAGCCATCTGAACGAACAATTACAAAATCTCCAAACTCATTTACATTTATTTCTACTGTTCCTTTTATTAGGTCTTCAAAAGCAATTACTTCTCCATCAGGAACTCTAAATCTCCAGACATAGCTTTTACCTTCTTCTTCTAATTTTTTTCTCTCTTCTTCTCTTAAGTTTCTGCATTTACCACTATATCTTGGTGGTCTTCCTTCTGCAAGTGCTTTCTTTCTTTCTTCTTCTAACTCTTCAGGTGTGCAATAGCATTTATAAACATGTCCAGATTGTTTTAATTTTTGAAGATATTTATTATAAATTTCTGTTCTTTCTGATTGTCTATATGGGCCATAATCTCCACCGACATCTGGTCCTTCATCCCAAGTAATTCCTAGCCATTTTAAATCATCTATCAATGCTTCTTCATACTCTTTTTTTGATCTTTCTTTGTCTGTATCTTCTATCCTAAGTACTAATTTTCCATTATTGTGTCTTGCAAATATATAGTTAAACAAAGCTGTTCTTACATTTCCAAGATGGATATATCCTGTTGGGCTTGGTGCAAATCTGACTCTTATCAATAAAATTCCTCCATTTAAGTTTTAGACTTATATTTTAACTTAAAATTTGAGAAATTATTAATGCAACAAGTATTCCTAATATTAATGCTATTAAGGATAAAATTACATTAGATATTCTTTTTAGCTCTCTATCTGCATATTCAATAATGTATCTATTTTCTTTGTATAAAAGTGTTTTAAAAAGTTTTTTATCTATATGCTCTATAAACTCATCTTTTTCCAAATCTACTTTAGCTATATCTCTCCATTTATTTTCAAATTGAAAATACATCTTAATTTCTAAAACTCCTTTTTCTATACTCCCTCTTATTTTATAAAAATAAAAAAATTCATTTATCTCTTTAATATCTTTTTCTGCCAAATAAGAAAAAATCTTTTGAACTTTTTCATCAACAGACAAAGCAGTTTCTATATCCTTTAAAACTCCCAATTTTAAGCTCCAATTAAAATTCCTCCCATTCTTTTTCTTTTTTCATTTATAAATTTTTGTACTTCTTTCCAACTTCTAGTATTTAAAATATCTTTTTTAGTAGCCCACCCTCTTCTTGCTATAGCAACTCCTGCTTTCATATATTCAAAACTTCCTAAATTATGACTATCTGTTGATATTACAAGTTTTACTCCTTCTTCTACTGCTTTTTTAACCCATATATCATCTATATCCATTCTAAGTGGTTGTGAATTTATTTCTAAGGCAGTTCCTGTTTCTTTTGCTTTTTTTATTACTGCTTCTAAATCTACTGGATATCCTTCTCTAACTCCTATTAATCTACCTGTTGGATGACCTATCACATTTACATAAGGATTTTCCATAGCTTTTAAGATTCTATCTGTATTATCTCTATTAAAATGAGAATGGATAGAAGCAACTACCCAGTCTAATTTAGCTAAAATCTCATCTGGAAAGTCTAAACTACCATCAAGAAGTATATCTACTTCACTACCTATCTTTATAAAATCAAATCCTAAAAGCTGATTTAATTTTTTTATTTCTTCAATTTCTTCTAAAATTCTTTTTTCATCTAATCCATGGGCTACTCTTTGAGATTTAGAATGATCTGTAATAACTATATATTCATATTTATAATGTTCTTTTACAAATTTTGCTATATCTTCAATACTGTTAAATCCATCAGACCATGTTGAGTGAATATGCATATCTCCTTTTATATCTTTTAACTCTACAAGCTTAGGTAGTCTATGTTCTAAAGCTGCTTCTATTTCCCCCCTATCTTCTCTAAGTTCTGGTGGAATAAAATCCATACCTACAGATTTATAAACACCTTCTTCTGTTTCTCCTGCAATTTTTTCTCCGGTATCTACTTTAAAAACTCCATACTCATTAATTTTTAATCCTTTTTCTTTTGCTATCTCTCTAAGATGAACATTATGCTGTTTTGAACCTGTGAAATATTGAAGTGCGGCTCCCCATTCTTCATTTTTAAAAATACGAAGATCAACCTGTCTTTCTCTACCATTTGATGTCTTTATAATTACGCTTGTTTTTTTCAGACCTTTTCCAAGTACTTCCTTAACCTCAGGAAGTTTTACAAAGTAGTCCATTATTTTTTTTCTATCTTTATCTTCTGCAACTACAAGAATATCAATATCTCCTATTGTTATTTTTCTTCTTCTAATACTTCCTGCCACTTCTACTTTTTTTACTTCTTTTAATTTTTTTAGCTGTGAAACTAAATAATCAGATAACTCTAAAGCATGCCATAAAAGCATTCTTCTTTTTGATATTTCATACATTTTTAATGCTTTTAACATATTTTGTACTTTTTTAGGGCCAAATCCTTCTAATTTTTCTACTCTTCCATCTTCTAAAGCTTTTATAAGCTCTTCTTTTGTTTTAATTCCAAGTTCTTCGTATATCTTTTTTAAAGATTTTGGACCTATTCCCGGAAGATCTATAAGCTCAATAAAGTCTTCTGGAACCTTTTTCTTTAGTTCTTCATATTTAGAAATTTTTCCTGTTTCTATATACTCTTTTATTTTTGCGTATATACTTTCACCAATTCCTCTAAATCTTTGTATTTTACCACCTTGAATATAGTTTCTAATATCATCTGGCAAATCCTCTATTACATGTGCCGCTCTTTGATAGGCTCTTGCTCTAAAATTATCATCTAAAAACTCATAAATTGCTGCCATTTTGTAAAATATATTTGCAAGGTCTTTGTTTATGTTATACATTTGAATACTCCTGTTTTATTATTAATAAAAATAAAAATAATCTATTTTCGCAGGTGTTGCAATGAAAAAAGATAACTGTTTTATGAAAGTTGCAATAGAAGAAGCAAAAAAAAGAAAAGGCTTAACTCATCCTAATCCAACAGTTGGTGCAGTAATTGTAAAAGATGGAAAAATAATTGGAAAAGGTTTTCATGAAAAAGCAGGAAAGCCTCATGCAGAAAGAGAAGCTATAAAAGATGCTTTATCTAAAGGATACGATATAGAAAACTCTACAATGTACATAACTTTAGAACCTTGTTGTCATTATGGAAAAACTCCTCCTTGTACAGATGCAATTATAGAAAATAAGATAAAAAGAGTAGTAGTTGCCACATTAGATCCTAATCCATTAGTAGCAGGAAAAGGTGTAGAAATATTAAGAAAAAAAGGAATAGAAGTAAAGGTAGGTGTTTTAGAAAAGCAAGCTAAAAATTTAAATGAAGATTTTTTTGTTTATATAAAAGAAAAAAGGCCTTTTATCCATCTTAAATGGGCTCAATCTATTGATGGAAAAATTGCAACTTTTACAGGAAGTTCTAAATGGATAACAGGGAAAAAAGCAAGAGAATATGCTCATAAATTAAGAAATGAAGCTACTGCAGTTTTAGTAGGAACAAATACTGCTTTAAAAGATAATCCATATTTAACAGTTAGACATATAAAATCAGAAAAACAACCAATTAGAGTCTTAATAGATAAAGATTTAAAACTACCATTAGATTTTAATATCTTTAATAAAGATGCAAAAACCGTAGTTTTAACTTCTGAAAATGCAGATAAGGAAAAAATTAAAAAGCTACAAGAAAAAGAAAATATAAAAATTAAGATTTTACCTTTAAATAATGGATACTTTACAATTAAAGATATTTTGAACTCTTTATATGAAGAAGAGATAATGCATCTTCTTGTTGAAGGTGGACAAAATATTATTACCCAATTCTTAAAAGAAGGCTTATACGATAAAATTTCTGTCTTTATAGCACCAAAAATTATAGGTGAAGATGGAATATCAGCTGTTGGAAAGCTGAAAATAGAGGATATTAAAGATAGTATAAACTTAAAAAGAAGTAAAATAATAAGCTTAGATGAGGATACTTTACTTCAGTTTTATAAGGTAAAATAAAAGAATGAAAATTTTAACTAAAATATTAATAAAAAGATTTTTATTCTATTTTTTTGTTCTAAATGGAATTTTTTCTCTAATTGTTATTTCTTCTCAAATGCTTAGCTTACCTTCAGTTTTTTATCATATAAATATTTTTAGATTTTTAGAATCTTTAATACTTATTAATCTTTCTTTCTTTAAACTACAACTTCTGTTTTCTTTTGGAATTGCTTTTTTACTTTTAGGTATAAGTATAAGAGAAAATAGAGAGATATATGCTATTTATTCTTCTGGAATTTCAAAATCATTTTTTAGAAAAATAATAATTACTTTGTCTATTCTAGTAGCTGTGTTTTCTGCATTAGTAAGCTTTTATATAGTTCCAAAAGCAAACAGAGAAAGAACGAAATTTATTACTGTAAATGTTAAAAAATATTTTTTAGATGCTATTCAACCTAAAAACTTTAAAAATCTTCCTGGTAATTATATTATCTATATATCTAAAAAAAATAAAAATAATATGAAAGATATTCTTATTTATAACAAAAAAACAGGATATTTAATAACTGCACAAAATGCCATATTAAATGGTAATTATTTAACTCTTTTAAATGGAATTGTTCAAATTCCATCAAAGGAAGGTTTTAGTGTTTTAAAGTATGAAAAATATATATTTAATCTGGAAATTGAGTATTTAAAAAGCTATTCATTTAAAGATTTTGAATTGAAAAACCTTTTGGCTCTTACTAAATCTAATATAAAGGAAGAAAAATTAAAAGCTATTTCTGTAATATTTGAAAGAATTGGTTATATAATTCCTTTCTTTTTTCTTGGAATTATTGGATTTTTCTTAGGTATTAGTATAAGTAAAGAAAAAGATTTCTTACTTGCAGTATTTTTAACTATTCTTATAATTTATATTTCTATAAATTATTATTTAATAAAACTAATTCAAAAAGGTAGCTTAAATCCTTTATTATATATTTTTATAATTACTGTCATCCTTTTTAGTATATCTCACTATTTATATAAGAAAAATTAGAACTTGAAATAAACCTATCAAAAATCCAATTACTGCTCCTAAATATGTAATATATTTTAATTGATTTTCCGAAATGCCAATAATTATCTTTTCTAAGGTTTCAATATTAATATTCATTAATGTATCTTTTATTATTCCTTTTATATCAAGCTGAGAAATAATATAAGGAATTTCTTCTTCAATATTTTCTATTATCTTATCTGAGGATTTTTTATATAAATCTTTTTTTATTTTTTCTTTTATAATAGGAATTAATTTGTCTATAGCTTTTTCCAATGCAGAAGCAACAAAAAATCCTTTTATGCTTATTTTTCCTAAGGATATACCTTCTTTTATACCTTTTTTAATATCTTCTGCTATTTCATCTATAATCTGGTTAATAACAATCTCAACTCTTTTTTTTACTTTCTCTTTATAACCTATCTGTTCCAGCATCTGAATAATTTTTTCTTCTGGCAAAAGATGTTCTGCCACTGTTTGAGCAATATTTTCTGCAATTTTTTCTCTTTCTTTTGGAATTAAACCTGGTGTAAAAGGAAGTGTATATCCAAAAAATTTTACTTCATTATATGGTCTAAAAAGCATCTTTATAGCTAACCAGTTGGTAATATAACCTATAAAAGCTCCAACAATAGGAATTAATAAAATCTTTATTTCCATATATACCTCTTGCATTTATAGAATAAACTTTATATAATATATATCCTAATGTGGCCAGGTAGCTCAGTTGGTAGAGCACGCGGCTGAAAACCGCGGTGTCGGCGGTTCGATTCCGCCCTTGGCCACCATTATTCAATAATATATTTTTCCTCAAGTTCTTCTAAAAGCTGTTTTACTGATTTATTTAAAACTGGATGTATAAAATCTGGTTCTAAATCTACTAAAGGCTTTAAAACAAAATCCCTTTCATAAATCCTTGGATGTGGTATCTCAAGATTTTCAGACTTAAAAATTAAATCTTCATAAAAAAGAATATCTATATCTATCTCTCTTGGACCCCAATGGAACCTTTTTTTTCTACCAACCTTTTCTTCTATTTCTTTTAGTTTTTTTAAAAGTTCTTCTGGCTGAAGATTTGTATATCCAACAATTGCAGTATTTATAAAATCATCTTGATTTTCATATCCATAAGCTTTTGATTTGTAAAGTTTTGCAAGCTTTATATCAAAAACAAAATCAGATAATAAAGATATTGCTTTTTTTATATTCTCTTCTTTATTTCCAATATTTGAACCAAGTCCTAAAAATATTTTCTTCATATCTACCGAAAATTATATAATAATTACTAAAACTATTATAAGGGTAAAAATGAGAAAAATATTAATTTTATTAGTTATATTTAGCTTTTCTTATGCTTCTGTAGATGATTTATTAAAAGAAGCATCTTTTGAAATTACTGAAAAAAGAATATTAAAAGATTTCAAAATTGCTTTTGAGTCTTATAATGAAGGTCTTTACAATATTACAGAAAAAAGCTGCCTTGATTTTCTAAAACATGCTTCATTAAATGATAAAAACAGAGGAAAAATTTTAGAACTACTTGCTTTTACTTATTTTAGAACAAGAAATTACTGGGCAATGGAACATTATGTTGAGAAAGAGTTAGAAAAAGGAAAGAAATTTTTAGATGATGATACTCAAAAAAGAGTTTTTGTTCTTTTATATAATCTTTTTTTAAATAAACCGAAAAAAGCAAAAAAAATAAAAGAAAAATTTAGATATATATGGGATATAAAATATAAAAAATTAGATTTACCTGATGAATTAAAAGATTTTACCCCTTATGTAAATATATTTCCTTATAATGATACAAGATTAATCGGATTAAACAAAATATATTTTTCAGATGAAAATCAAACTTTATATGAAGTTGGATACAAAACAGATATGGGTTATGATGAGTTAAGGGAATCTAATCCTTTTTTAAATCCTTTTGATATTAGAAAAGGAGAGGCAATATTCTTACCAAGGAAAAGATTAATTCCTGCTTTAAAACCAAAATCAGATGAGATATATATAAACCTTACGGAAAAAAGACTTTATTATATATATAAAGATAAATATGTAATCACTTTTCCAATAGGTATTGGCACAGATGACGCAAAATCACCAGTAGGAATGTTTAAAATAACAGAAAAAAGAGAAAATCCTGCATGGTATGTACCTGATAATATAAGAGAAGAAAATCCAAACTTGCCAAAGATAGTTCCACCGGGACCAGATAATCCTCTTGGTATAAGAGCTATGAGATTAGGATATAGTTCTTATCTTATTCATGGTACAAATAAAAACTTTGGGGTAGGTTTAAAGGTTAGTCATGGATGCATAAGACTTTACAATAGAGATGTTAAAAGATTATATGATTTAGTACCTGAGGGAACTAAAGTTTATATTTATGAAAAATTTATAAAAGCATCTTATATAGATAATAAAAAATATATCGAAATACATGCTAAAACTAAAAATGAAATGGAAAAACTAAATCTAAATATTTATGCTAAAAAAATAAATGAGAATTACTTAAAATTTGTAAAAAAAGAGAGGAGAGGATTTAGCTATCCTCTCTATTAATACTTATTTTTTTAACAATCTTTGCTGAATTAATTTTTCTAAGTTTTCGTTAGTTCTTTTTAGCTCTTGTTCTAAATTAGCTATACTTTCAGAATTTTTATCAGCTTTAACATTAGCTTGATTTGCTTTGTCTAAAGCTTGATTTGCTAACGCTTCAATATCATTTAATTTTTGTTTAATTTCATTATCCCCTACTTTAAGTTCATCAATTGCAGATTTGTTATTACTTACATCAGTTTTTAAAGTTGCTATATCTTGTTGAACATCAGAAAGTTTTTTCTCAAGTTCAGCTTGTTTTTGCTTTACAGGTTCTAACTGCTCTTGAACGTAAGCTTTTGTAGCACAAGAGCTAAATACTGTACCTGCTAAAACTGCAATAGTTCCTAATTTTAAAATCTTTTTCATTTTGATTCCTCCATATTTTATAAATTTAATTTACAATACTAATTTTAACCCATAATTAGAGTTTCGGCAATTTTAAAAATTTATAAAATCAAGTATAAATTTCATTTATATTTCTTTTTTTCTTCCTTTTCCTTTTCTTAGGTATTAAATAATATCCTAATTTATCTGCAAACTGAACAAAGATAGTTCCAATAACTGCCATAAAAAGAACATATATACCAACAACTGGAATCAGTTTTGGTGGTGTATATTTTGCCATTACAATAGAAAACTCTCCTCTATTTATAATAGAAAAACCAGTTATTATTGAACTTCTTTTGGAAAGACCATAAATTAAACCACCTATTAATCCAGTTAAAAATTTTCCAAATATAGATAAAATGATTATCACTAAAAGTGCAAATATATATTTTTCTTCTATATCAAGAGAAAAAGTTATAGAAGCTCCAAAAAACATGAAGAATATTGCTACTGCAAGTTCTTTAATAGAAATAAGCAAACTTTCTACTTCTTCCCCTTTACCAGTTTCTGCTATTAACAATCCTGCTAAAAATGCACCTAAAGCCTCAGAAAGCCCTATTATTTTTGTAAATCCAGCAAATAGAACTATAAAACCTAAAGTAAAAAGTATAAAAATATCATCTTCTAATATATTTTCTATCAATTTTGATATATATTCTTTTAAATATTTTGATATTAGCCAGATACCGACGAAAACTAAAGCTATTTTTAAAAATATAATATTTATTTCTAAAAAAGAAGGATTTGTACCTATTGAAAATGCAGCAATTATTGCAAGAATTACAGGTGCTACAATATCCTCAAATACCATTAAACCTAATATTAATTCTGTTTCAGGGTTTGCTATTCTATGATTATCTATTATAGTTTTTGTTGTAATTGCAGAAGACGATGCATAAGCAATACCTCCAGCTAATAAGGATAAATATAAACTAAAATGAAAAACAAGATACATTACAGCAAATATTAAAACGAAATTAAATAAAAAATCCAAAGTACCTATCGGTAATATTTTTTTGCCTGTTTCTATTGCTCTATCAAAATTAAACTCAAGTCCAAGATAGAAGAAAAGTAAGATTATACCAAGTTCACTAAGTTTTTCTATAGTTTCATCATGATGTACTAAACTTCCTGCAAAAATTCCAACTAGGATAAAAAATAGAATAGATGGAAGTCTTAAAACTTTACCTACGATTCCTCCTATAAAAAGAGAAATCATTAAAATGCCAAATAGTATAAGGAAATTAAGACCAAAAGCACTATGCATTTATTTTAAACTCCTTAATAAAATGTTCTATCTGTTCTCTTGTTCCAACTAATACCAAAGTATCATTTGGTTTTATAATTTCATCAGGAAGTGGGTTTATAATAGTTTCTTCTCCTCTAATAATAGAAATTACAGTAACTCCTGTTTTTTTTCTTATCTCAAGTTCTGATATTTTTTTATTAGCAAGAGGTGAATCTAACGGAACTTTTACCCATTCTATAGCAAGGTTCTTAACTAATACTTCTTGTAGCTTCTCTTGTTCTGGTTTAAAGTACGTACCTGTTAAAATACTTCCAAGTTGAGTTGCTTCCTCCTCATTTAATACAATATCACAAAGAGGGTCCTCCATATCATCTTTTTCAAAATAAAAAATTTCTCTTTTACCTGTTAGATGAATAACTGTAACAATCTTATCTCCATTAGAAGTTGTTATTGAGTATTTTTTTCCTATCCCTGGTAGATCTGTTTCTTTAAACTCCATCTTTTCAAACCTCCTATTTAAAGACATTTTTTAATATAAATAAAGCAGAAGATTCTTTATCCATTGGTGGTATTTCTATTTTTTCTCTATTTTTAAAAATTATTATTCCTGTATGCTCTCTACTACTAAAAACATTTAACTTGTTTGCTACTATTACATCTAAATTTTTTCTTTGTAATTTATCTATTGCATTTTCTAGGATATTTTCACTTTCTGCTGCAAAACCTATTAAAACTTGATTTTTACTCTTTTTTTCTCCTATAGTTTTTAAAATATCTGGATTTGATTCTAATTCAACTATTGGCTTTTCTTTTGCTTTTTTAAGTTTTTGTTTACTATATGTTTTAGGTTTAAAATCTGCAACTGCAGAATTCATTATTATAATATCTACTTCAGGTAAATATTTCATAACTTCTTTATACATATCTTCTGCAGAAACTACATCTATTTTTTCAACTCCATAAGGTTTTCTTAAACATGTTGGTGCTGAGATCAAAATTACTTTTTTAGCTCCAAGAACGTAAGCCATTTTTGCAAGGGCATAGCCCATCTGTCCAGAAGAATTATTAGATATATATCTAATAGGATCAAAATATTCTCTTGTACCTCCTGCACTAATTAAAACTGTTTTATCTTTTAAAGGTTTATCTTCTATTGAGTATAATATTACTGTTTCTATATCTTCAATATCTGCAAGTTTTCCTACTCCTTCTTCACCACAAGCAAGGATACCTTCTTTTGTTTCTACAAAAATATAGCCTCTTTCTTTTAATATTTTTATATTTTCTTGGGTGGCTGGATTTTGTAGCATTTTAGTATTCATTGCAGGGGCTATAACTATTGGTTTATCATAAGCTAAAGCTACGGATGTTAAAAAATTATCTGTTAAACCTATTCTTAATTTTGCCAAGGTGTTTGCTGATGCTGGTGCAATTACAAAGCTATCTGGCCATCTTGCCATATAGATATGTTCCAATCCTGTTTCTCCATCTTTCCAGTCTGATAATACTTCATACCCTGTCAAAGCTTTAATAGTTAACTCTCCTACAAACTGCTTAGCAGAAGGTGTCATAATAGCTTTAACTTCTGCCCCTTTTTTTTGTAAATGTCTTATAAGATCACAAGCTTTATATGAGGCTATAGAACCTGTTATTCCAACAAGAATTTTTTTATCTTTTAAAATCATGCTATCTCTCTAACTTTTCCTTCTTCTACATAATATATCTGATCTGCTGCATCTTCTATTTCTCTATCATGGGTCACTATTATTAGCTGTTTTACATATTTTTTATTTTTTAGTTTTAAAAGTATATTTACAAGTTCTTCTCTTCTTTGTTGATCTAAGTGGATTGTAGGTTCATCAAGGATTAAAAACTCACTTTTATTTCCAAGAAGATGACTTAATGCAAGTCTTAAAGCAAGGCCTAATGCTACCTTTTGGCCTCCACTTATTGCTTCAGTAGATATGAATCTATCTTTTCTTTCATAGGTTGGTACTTGTATTGATATATCAAAATTCTCAGAAAACATAATCCTTTCAAAATTAAATCCAAATGCTTTAAAAATTATCTCTGTTCTTAGTGGAAGTTCTTTTAATGCTTTATCTCTTATTATTTTTTGTATTCCTCTTGGACCAAGAGATATTTCAAGTTTTCTATATTTTTCTGCTTTTTCTTTTAGTTTCTTAAGTTCTTCTTTATTTTTTTCTAAATTTTCAATTTCTTTGCTTATAACTTTTTCTTTCCCTTCTACTTCTCCAAGGTTTAAGATGATAGGATTTAGTTTTTCATGTATTTGTTTTGATTGAGTTTCAAGTTCTACTAATTTTTGTTTTTCTCTTTGTAGATTTTCTTCTATATTTTCATATTCCTTTAACTTTTGGTTCAATATATGAATATTTTTATTAATAGTATTGATTTTATTTTCTAAATCTTCTAAATCTCTTTGAATTTTTTCTTTTTGGGATATAAACCCTTTTACTTTTATATACTCTTTCTCTTTTTGTTTTAACTGATTTATCTCTTCTTCTAATAATTTTATATCTATAATCTCTTCAATTTTTAAATCTTTTAGCTGACTTTCTATCTGTCTTATATTATTTTCTATACTTTCATTTGATAACTGCTTTACTACTTTTTTACTTTGAATATATGTTTGATAGTTTTCTTCATTTTCTTTTAAAAATTTTTCTATCTCTTCTTTCTGTTTTTCTAAATCTTCAAGTTTTTTTAATCTTCTTTCTATAAGTTTTATTTTTATATTTATATCTTCTTTTTCTTTTTTTGCTTTTTTATGCTCATCATAAAAACTTTGAAACTCTTTTAAAAGTTCTAAGGATTTTTTCTCTTCTTCTAATTTTCTTCTTTTTTCCGTTCCATGTTTTTTAATTTGCTCTATCTTTTCTTCAAGCTCTTTTTCCTTTTCTATTAAATCTTTAATTATTTCTTCTTTTGAATGAGATTCTACAGGTCTTAAACATTTTGGACAGTTACCTTTTAGATTTTCTATATCTCTTATTTGCTGTTTAATCTCTTCTATTTTATTTTTCAAGGTTCTATGTTCTGTTAATAAATCTTCTCGTTCTTTTTGGTATTTTTCTATTAAGAATTCACTATCCCTTATCATTGATTTTGCAATTTCTGGATTTAGCTTTAATGTATTAAATATTCTTTTTAGTTTTGTAAGCTGATTTGCTATTTCTAAAGCTTGGTTTTGGGTTTCTTTTAAAATATTTTTTATTTGTTGTAGTCTTTCTTCAAGTGCTTTAATCTGTCCTTTTTGTTGAGAAAGTTCATTTATTTTTTTATTTAGATGTTGTAATTTTTCTTTATTTTCTAAGTAATTTTTTGCAATATCTTCTAAATTTTTTATATTTTCTAAATTTTCTTCTAATTGAGATTGTTTTTCCTTTAAGTGGCTTAATTTTTCTTTAAGTTTTTGAGATTGTAAGTAAGCTTTATATATCTTTTCTTTTTCTTTTAATTGCTCTACATACTTTTCAAGTTCAGGTATAATTTGTTCTTTTTCTTCTATCTGTTTTAATACTTCTTTCTTTTCTTCTATTTGCTGATTTAGTATTTTTAAATTTTCTTGATTTTTATCTATTTTTGCTAAAATCTTTTCTTTTTCTTCTTTTTTAGAAAATAAGCTATCTACAAGCTGATTTTGTATTTTTATTTTTTCTTCTATATCTGCCTTTTCTTTTTCTATTTTTATTTTTTCTTTTTCAAGTTCAGCTTTTTTTTCTTGTAATTTAAGTATTTCTTTTTTTAAGCTTTCTTCATCTGGTAATGTTTTAGATATTGCTTCTATCTGTGTTTCAAGATTTCTTCTCTTTTCTCCATATTTATCAGACAAAATCTGATAAAGGCTCATATCTAAAAGCTCTTCAAAAACTTTTGTTCTTTCTTTTGGTTTTAGTTCTATAAGTCCTTCTATATCTCCTTGTTTTACAAGAATTGAAGTTGTAAATGTTTTTGATGCTATTCCTGTAAGTTTTGGAATTTCTTTATTAATATTTTTTTGATAATAAAGTCTATAGCTTCCTTTTTCTTTTTTATAAACTGCAGAAAGAGTATTATGGGATTTCCCTGTAAGAGTTATTTCTCTATAGATTTTGTATTGGTTATTTCCTTTAAAAAATTCAAGCTCAACAATCGCTTGTCTTTTTCCCCATTGTACAAGTTCTGATATCTTTCCTTTAGAAGAGTTTCCATATAAAGCAAAGTATATAGCCTCTAAGATAGAAGTTTTGCCTGCTCCATTATCTCCAACTATTGCAGTTATACCTTCTTCAGCAAAATTTATTTTTGTATCTTCATGTGCTAAAAAATTTTTTATATTTATTGATTTTAAAATCATTACCTTTACTTGTTTTTCCTTTATTTAATTTTCTATATATAATTTCTTTTTAATTTAAAAGATTTTAACATAAGGTGTGGATACCTTAAAAGATATAACTATTTCTAAAAAAGACTATAGAAAAAAAGCAATTAAATATAGAAGGCTTGAAAAAAACTCAAAATTTATTCAAGAATAACGATAAAAAGCTATTATTCTTAAAACAATGTTAATAATGGATAAATTAAAATATTACTTATTTACTTCTCTACCTAACTTTTCTTCTACAGATTTTATTTTCCCTGTAAGTCTATCCTTTCTTCCTTTTCTTATATCAAATTTTGCAACTGCATAAACTCTATTTGCATAAGGTTCTAACTCTTTATAAGCTTTTGCTAAGATCTCTGTAGCCTTTTCCATACTATCAACTTCAAAGATTGTTGACATAGCTGTAAGTTTATAATTTATTCCTTCTTTTTCTATCATATCTATAATTTTACTTACATATTGGCTTTTACTTTCTCCAACATCTGTTGGAAACATTGAAAACTCAACTAAAACAGATAAATTTTCTGCCATTTTTATACCTCTTCTATGAAGTTTTAACTAAATTTATTTCAAAAGGTAGATTTATATTTTCCCTTTTACTCTAATCAAATATTTCTAATCAAACTGCATTATTTTTTTATCATATTTAAACCTTCAACTTTTTAAAATTTTTATTGCTCCTCTATCATATCTTTTATAAACTGAGGAACTGCTTTAAATAAAGATTTATAAATATCCTCATTTATATATTTTGTTTTTATATTTTTTAATTTTTTATAACCTTCATCATCTTCCAAAATATTTATATTATCTGATGCCATCGTATAGCTCCACATTCCTGCCGGATATGAGGGTACAAATCCTGTATAAACACCAAAATACTTAAAGGATTTTTTTATCTCTTTAACTGCATTCTTAAAAAACTTTTCTTGCAAGAAAGGACTTTCTGTTTGAGCTACCATTATTCCATCTTCTTTTAATGCTTCTTTTACTTTGTCATAAAAACTGCTTTTAAATAAAACTTCTGCAGGTCCTATTGGATCAGAAGAATCCATTATTATCACATCATAGTAATTTTTTCGCTCATTTAAAAACTCGTTACCATCTTCTATATATATTTTCACTTTATCATCTCTTAATTTTCCTGAAATATTTGGAAGGTTCTTTTCAGAAATAAGTATCACTTCTTCATCAATCTCACAAAGATCAACCTGCTTTATAGAAGGATGTTTCAATATCTCTCTTACACTTCCTCCATCTCCACCTCCTATGACTAAAACTTTTTCAGGGTTTTTATGCTTTACTAAAGCAGGATGTACAAGCATTTCATGATACATAAACTCATCTTTTTCTGTTGTTTGGATAGCTCCATCTAATACTAATACTTTCCCAAAATCTTGATTTTCAAAAAGATAAATATTTTGGTATTTTGAATGAACATTTTTTAGCTGTCTTACTTTTAAAGTTAAACCTACATTTTCTGTTTGATATTCTGTAAACCAAATCATTTAATCCTCCATTTAAGGTTTTATTACAACTGCTATATTTCCTTTTGGAATATATTTTTTATAAGCTTCTAATATATCTTTTTCAGAAACTTTTTGAATATTATTTATATAATCTTTATACATTTTGTAGCCAAATCCGATAGTTTCAAACCATCCTATATAATATGCTTGTTTTTCCCTTGTTTGTAAATCTAAAAGATAATGTCCGATTATTTTTTCTTTTGCAATATTTATCTCTTCTTTTGAAATTCCATTTTTTACAGATTTAAATACTTCTCTAATTCCATTTAAAGAGTCTTCTGTTTTTTGCGGTGCTGATGATATATAAGCTATAAGGTTTCCAATATTAATTCTTGTTGGATATACAGTTCCAACTGCATAAGCAAGCCCTCTTTTTTCTCTAAGTTGTTGGAATAATCTTGATGTAAATCCATTTCCAAGAATAGCATTTAATACTTTCATTGCAAAATAATATTTTTCTTTAGCTCTTGGTGCATTATATGCTACTAAAATAGTTGATTGGGCTCCTTCTCTTTTAAATTCTTTTGTTTTTTCTCCTTTTATTTCTAGTGAATATTTTGGAAATTGATAATCTTTATTATCAAGATCTTTTAATACATTTTTAATATATTTTTCTGCTTTTTCATATGGCATATCTCCAACAATAGAAAAAACAATTCTATGTCCATTTAATAACTGTTTTAATCTGTTTTTTAAATCCTTTTTTGTAATTGTTTTTAAATCCTCAATTTTCCCAAGAGGTGAATACTGGTAAGGGCTTCCTTTATAAACCTCTTCTCTTAATTTTTCAAAAGCATAAGAAAAGCCTTCTTCTTTTTTTGCTTTTATCTGGGCGATAGTATTTTCTATTTCTTGTTTTAGTTTATCTTCTGGAAAAGTAGGATTATAAAGAATATCCTTTAAAACTTTCATTCCTTTTTTAAAATCTTCTACTTTTACTGAAAACTCTATTGTAGAAAACTCTTCAGCTGTAGAGCTACTTATTCCACCACCACTATCTTCAAAAACTTTATTTATTTCAAATCCTGAATGATTTTTACTTTCTTTTAAAAGCATTCTCATTAGAATATGTGTAAGTCCTTTTTTGCCTTCAGGGTCTTCTATGCTACCTCCTTTTATAAATAAAACTCCTGATATTATTCCTTTACCTTTGGTTTGTTTATAAAGGATGGTAGCTCCATTTGGTAATATATGTTTAATCACTTTGTTTCCTCCTGCAAATGCTATATTAAAAATGAAAATTAAAGCAATAATTATTCTTATCATCTTAAACCCTCTTATAGTTTATATTTTAAACCAACTAAAACTTCTTTTTTTGAAATTTTTACTGATCCAAAAACTCCCCATCTTAAACTTAAATTCTTTTCAAGCCATTGTCCTATATATACACTTGATAAACCTATTACACCACCTGCAACAACATCTGAAAGATAATGTTTATTTTTATAAATACGGCTAAAACCAGTTAAAACAGGTATAGAATAAAGAATATAAGGCGTAATACCTTCATTATAATATTTTGCATAACTTCCAAAAATTGCAAATGCAAAAGCAGTATGTCCTGAGGGAAAAGAGTAATGGTCTGAGTCATCAGGCCTTTTTCTATGAGTTATATATTTTATAGGGAAAACAATTGATGCAGATACAAGTGCTGAGGCAATAGCTACTCTTGAAGCTTTGGCAAGTTTTTGATCTTTCAAATAATATCCTAAAGCATAAGTTGATATTGGAATTGCAATAGCATATCCGGAACCTGCTTCATTAAAAATATTTGTTGTTTTATCTAAAAAATCTGATTTATTTTTCTGAGTAAATTCTTTTATATCATTATCTATAGCAAATGAAAGCAAAGTTAAGCCTGCACCTATATAAAGAATTTTTTTATTAAATTTAAAATCTATTTCTTTTTTTTCTGTAGCAAATGCAAATAATGGAATTAAAAGTATAATGAAAAATTTTTTCATACTAAAAACCTAGTGAATATATTAATAACTACTTGATTTTAGCATAAAAATAAGCTCTATAAGTTTTTAGCAGTGTAAATTTAATTAAGATCCGTCTAAATATCTGAAGTGGAATGTCTATGGATTTCTATAAATAATCAAACTCTAACAGGAAAAATTTTTAAAGAAAAGGTGCCAATTAAGGCACCTATTTTATTGTTCTTCTGGGATGATATTTATTTTGATTTTTGCTGAAACTTCTGGATGAAGTCTTATAGTTATATTATAAGCTCCAAGGTCTCTTATAGGATTTCTAAGCATTATTTTTTTCTTATCTATTTCCAATCCTGTCTTTTCTTTTATTGCTTCTACAATATCTGCAGAAGATACTGAACCATACATCTTACCAGTAGGCCCAACAGGTCTTGGAATATCAAGCTCAAGTCCATCTATTTGCTGTGCTATTTTTTCTGCTTCTTGTTTTTGTTTTTCAAGCTTTCTTGCTTTTTGATTTAAAATATCTTGTACATGTTTTACATATCCTTCTGTTGCAGGATATGCAAAGCCTTTTGGAATTAAATAGTTTCTTGCAAATCCAGGTTTAACATCAATAATATCTCCTAATGTACCCCAACCTTCAACATCTTTAACAAGAATTACCTTCATATATAAAACCTCCTAATCACATTATTACATATGGTAGTAAAGCAAGTTGTCTTGCTCTTTTTATAGCAACTGCAAGCTTTCTTTGATGTTTTCCACAAGTTCCAGATATTCTACTTGGTACTATTTTTCCTCTCTCTGATATGAACTCTTTTAATATATCAACATTTTTATAATCAGGTTCTATTCCTTCTGCACAAAACTTACAATATTTTTTTCTTTTTTGGAAAAATGGTTTTTGTTGTGGATTATTTGCCAATTTAATTTACCTCCTTTGTTTAAAATGGTACATCTTCATCAGAAGATATATCTTCAATATCTTCTGGTAAGTTCATAGGCTCTTCTTTTTTAGGTGCTGATGAAGTTTGCTCACCAGCTGGTACATTCAACAAATTAATTTTAGTAGCTACAATCTTAATTTTACTTCTTTTTTCACCACCAGATGTTTCCCATCTATCTTGCTTTAATTGTCCTTCAATTAATACCTGTGTCCCTTTTGATAACTGTTTTCCAATTCTCTCTGCAAGAGCTCCAAATGTTTCAATATCAAAAAATGATGTTTCTTCTTTCCATTGATCATTAACTTTATAATTTCTATTAACTGCTATAGAAAATGCAGTAACCTGTGAACCTGAAGGTAAGAACCTTATTTCTGGATCTCTTGTTAATCTTCCAATTAAAAATACTTTATTAAGCATTTTTATACTCCTTTACTGCTTAAGCAGCAGTTTGCTCCTCCTTAGGAGGTTTAATCTTAAAGTTTAAAAATCTAATGATATTTTCATTAATTCTAAGATTTCCTTCTAACTTAACTGGTAATTGTGTATTTTCTGTTTTGTAATTAATAATGTAGTAATTAGCATTCCTAAAGTTTTCTATAGGATAAGCAAGCTCTTTTCTTCCCCAGTCTTCTTCTTTGTAAATTTCCCCTTCATTTGAAGTTATAAGATTTTTTACACCTTCAAGAACTTTTTTTAGTTCCTCTTCGGTAAGAGTTGGTTTGACAGCAAATACAAGCTCATAATACCTCATGCACATTCCTCCTTTTGGTTGATTTTAAATCAGCCTTCAGCTAAAAGCTGAAAGCAAGGATTAAATTAACTTTTTATTGCAACTATCTAAAGATTTGTCAACACCATATTTTAGCACATTTAATAAACATTTTCCTGCTTCATTAATTACTTTTTCAACTAACAATTTTTCATCTTTATTAAATGGTGATAAAACATAATCAGCAACTTGACTTTTATGCTGAGGTCTTCCTATACCAATCTTTAATCTTGGAAAATTTTCTGTTTTTATATTTTCTATAATTGATTTTACTCCTCTATGGCCACCACTTGAGCCTGATTTTCTAAGTCTTATACTACCAAGAGGTAGATCTAAATCATCATATACAACTAAAATCTCTTGAGGAGTTAAATTATAATCTTCTAATAAATTTTTAACTGCTATTCCACTATTATTCATAAAAGTTTGGGGTTTTACAAGTAAAACATCATGTTCTTTGCATTCTATAATTTTAGAAAAACAGCATTCTTTTTCTTTTTTAGGGCATTTAAGTAAAAAAGCCACAATGTCAACTACCATAAAGCCGACATTGTGGCGGGTATTTTTGTATTGTTTGCCAGGATTTCCTAATCCAATAATAGCTTTTATCATTTAATTATTCGTTAGTTTCTTCCACCACTTCTTCTGTAATTTCTTCAGTTTCTACTTCTTCTTCAGGTAAGATTACAACAGCAACAACTTCATCAGGAGTATTCATTATTTTTATACCTTCTTCAATTTTAATATCTGCTACGTGTAAAACATCATCTATATCTAAATTAGATACGTCAACTTCTATTTTTTCAGGTATCTTTCTTGGTACAGTTCTAACTGTTAAAGTATGTAAATGTTGCTCTAATAAACCACCTTTTTCTAATCCTTTTGGTTTTCCAACAAGCTCAATAGGTACTTCTACATCAAGCTCAACTCCAAAAGTAACTTCATATAGATCTACATGTATAGGAGTATCGCCAAGATAGTTGTATTGTATATCTTTTAATATACAAACTCTTGGTTCTTCTTCTCCTTCAATATTTAAATCAATTAAAAATGTTCCATGTGGCCTATCTGCAAGATCTTTCCAATAAATATAAGCATGTGCATTTTCATGGCCTTTACCATAAATTTCTACAGGGATATATCCTTTTTTTCTAAATTGTTTTACTTCACTTTTTTTTCCAATTTCTCTTTTTAGTGCTTTCCACTCTATTCTTTGAACCATTTATTAACCTCCTTTTTATACAAACAATGAACTAACAGAACTTTCTATATTTATTCTTTTAATAGCTTCACCTACAAGCTCAGCAACAGATAAAATAGTTAACTTATCAAATTCTTTTCCTTCAACTGGAATAGTGTTAGTTGCAATAACTTCATCTATAGCAGAATTTTTTAATCTTTCTACAGCAGGTCCTGAAAATACTGGATGAGTACAAGCAGCTATAACTGATTTTGCACCTTTTTCAAGAAGCATATTTGAAGCTGCAACTATAGTTCCTGCAGTATCTATAATATCATCTATTATTATTGCATTTTTTCCTTCTATATCCCCTATAACATCTAATGTTTCAACAACATTAGGTTCAGGTCTTTTCTTATATATAATTGCAAGACCTACTCCTAATTTATTTGCAAGAAGTCTTGCTCTTTCAACTCCACCTGCATCTGGTGATACTACCACTGCATTCTCTATCTCTTTATTTTTTAAATAATCAAGAATTACAGGCAAAGCATATAAATTATCTACAGGGCAATCAAAAAAACCTTGAATTTGAGCTGAATGAAGATCTACTGTTAAAACTCTTTCAGCACCAGCTTTTTGAATTATATCAGCTAAAAGTTTTGCTGATATTGGAACTCTTGGTTTATCTTTTCTATCTTGTCTTGCATAAGCAAAATAAGGTATTACAGCTGTAATTCTATGTGTAGAACTTCTTTTCAAAGCATCTAATAGAAGTAGCAATTCCATTATATGATCATTGATTGGAGGAACTAAAGGCTGTATAACAAATATATCAGCACCTCTAACATTTTCCTTTATCTGAACTCTTATTTCACCATCACTAAATCTTGAAACTAATGCATCAACTAATGGTACATGTAAATAACCAGCAACTTCCTTAGCAAATTCTGGATTAGCATTTCCAGAGATTAATTTTAAATGTTTACTCAATGTATTAATTCCTCCATTATTTAAGGAAGTTAATGGCTGGGGAGGCAGGACTCGAACCTGCGACACCCAGATCCAAAATCTGGTGTTCTGCCGGCTGAACTACTCCCCAGCATTAAATGAACTTAACTTTGAACAGCTTCCAATTCTTAGCTTTACAGATTATATCAACCTCGTTACCAGGTTCACCAATTACATAAACTGCACTTCCGCTTCCAGTTATATTACCTATATATCCTAAATACTCAACAGTGTTTAAAACTTCTCTTATAGTACCTATATGCTCCTTAGCTATAATCCCTAAAGTATTCTCTATATTTTCTACTAACTTATTCACATCAAATATCAGGCTATCTATTTTAGCCAAATCTTCAAGTTTTGTCAACATTTTATAATCTACTTTTGAATATATATCTTTAGTATCTGAAGGTATATTTGGATAGATAATAAAAACAGGATTTTCATATTTTATATCTGTATCTTCTAATATATCACCTTTCCCTGTAACTTTAACAAGTCCTTCTTTAAAGAAGAAAGGTATATCAGAGCCAATACTTGCTCCTAATTTTATTAATTCTTCTTCAGAAAGAGGTTTTCCAAACTTATCATTAATATATTTTAAAATAGTAGCAGCATTGGAACTTCCTCCTCCAAGACCTGCACCTACAGGAATATTTTTCTCTATAAATATCTCTAAATTAACTTCTAATCCTGTATAATTTTCAAACTCTTTTACAGCTTTATAAACTATATTTTCTTTACCTTCTGGTACAGAAGGATTTGAACTACTTACTTTCAAGATAGGTGATGGTTTTACAAAAATCCTATCATAAAGGCTAACTTTATGCATATAAGTATATATATTATGATAACCATCAGGTCTTTTTTCCGTAATCCATAAGCCCAAATTAATTTTAGCTGGTGATAATAATATTTCCATTTTTTCCATTTTCATTTTTTAGATAACTTAATTTTTATTTTATCATATACAAATTTATATAATATTTTCAAAAAAAATACATCAACTTCTTATTAAGCTGTTCTAAAATTAATACACAAAACAGCAATAATCATAATAAAAAAGATAAAGAAAAAAGTTTCTTATCTTATAGCAGATGGAACAGGATTTAGTTTTGATGATATTTAAATACTTAAAAATATTTTTAATTAATCATTCTTTTAATTTAATATCTGTATATTCAGAATATGAATAGGTCAAATTTAATTTGCTTTAATTAAAACTGAGTATCTTTTTTCAAATAAATCTTTTTTTATTCCTAAAACTTTTAGATTTTTATATTTACTCAGTTCTTTTAGATATTTTTTTCTTGTAATAATGTAATAATTACCTTTTTTTATCTGTTTTATAGGCTTTATTGGTGTTTTTATATAAAAAGCAAAAGCAGGATTAAAACTTTTATAATAATAAACCTTTGATTTATCTTCAATTAAAGGAAGTAATTGCATAACAGGATTTTGTTTATCAATTGGTGGATAGATAAGATAAAAAAAAGCCAAAACAAAAGCATAAGAAAAACTAAATAAAACTAAATATGATTTAATCAAATCTTTTTTTATAAAAAATAAAGCTAACAAGCCAGCTATTGTTAAAAATAAGAAACTAAATCCTAAATATGCTAAATCTTCAACTTCTGTTTTCAATCCAAAATAAGATAGTAGCGCTAATAGAATTGTCAAAAATATATATATCAATAAACTTATCTTTAAATTTTTTCTATAAACTGAACTTAATAAAAAAGAACCTATTAAAATAGCAAGCGGTGGATATGATGGAACTGTATAGTTTGGTAGTTTTGTTTTAGATATAGCGAAAAATATTATATAAACAGATGCAAATATAAGTAAAAATATATTAATATCCTTAAATTTTTCTTTCCAAGCTTTACTTATAGCTTGTAAAATAAATACAGAAAAAGGTAAAAGTCCTAAAAAGACATATAAAAAGGTTATTAAAAATATTCCACCATGTCCTTCCATACTATCTGAGAATCTATGGATATTATGTTTAAAAATAAACTCCTTAATCCATATCCAATCTGTTTTTAATCCTACTGCTATATACCAAGGTAGCGAAATAGCTAATATTAAAATTATTCCTTGAATAATTTTTAACTTAAATATCTCTTTAAGCTCATGTTTATAAGCTAAAAATAAAAGAACTATAAAAGATGGTAAAACAACTGCTACAGGTCCTTTTGTTAAAACTCCAAAAGCCATAAAAATATAAAAAAGCCATAAAAATGTCTGCTTTTTTTCTTTGTGAAAAATATAAAAGGAAAATAAAGATGCATTTATAAAAAATATTAAATAAGGGTCTGGCACTGCCATATGAAACTGGATAGAAAGATGTAAAGATGCAATTAATACTATAGCTGAAAAGATCGCAACTTTGAGATTGTAATATCTTCTTGCAAATAAGAAAGTAGCAATAACTGTTAAAATACCAAAAACTGCTGAAAAAAATCTTGCTGAAAATTCATTAAATCCAAATAGCTTATAGGCAAAAATCATAAAGTAGTAATGCATTGGTGGTTTATCTGTTCTAAGCTCATAATTAAAAGTTGGAACTATAAAATCATTTCTTTCAAGCATTTCTCTTGCACAAACAGAGTTTTTTGCTTCATCAAGACTATAAATAGATATTCCCCATATATTTGCAAAAAAAGATATTGCTGAAAGTAAAAAGATTAAAACTAAAGCTATTTTAAATCTGCTCATTATAGATTATTCTAAAGAAAGATTTAGAGTATTTACAAACAGGACATCTCCAGTTATCTGGAAGTTCTTCAAATGATATTCCCGGTGATATATTATGAATTTCATCTCCTTTTTCTGGATCATATATATATCCACATATTCTACATCTTCTTTTCCCTGTATCTAAATTTCTAACTTTTATTTTCAAGTTTTACCTCATTGGAAAACATTTTTTTTATTTTATCATTTTTAAAATTTTATATATATGCTCTAAATTTTTATATCTAAATTTTATGCTGTTTGAGGTGATATATTCAGGTTTTGTTTTTTCTATAAGTTTTACTGTTTTCTCAGGACTAAGTTTTCCAAAATTTATTTCACAATATTTATTTTTTATACTTATTTTTTCAATTCCAAGATTTGTTGCTTCTTTTTTTATCTTTTCTAAAGATATATATACTTTTAAAGCAGAAGGTATATCTTTATAAAATTCTGATAGATACTCTTCAAGTTCTTCTATTTCTTCTGAGTCTAATGCTTTAGAAAAAGAAAGATAAATATTCATTCTTTCTTGAGGATTTTCTATAAATGTTTTTGGTATATATCCTTCTATATCTGTTTCTATTTTTGTTTCAAAAGCTTTACCTTGCTCTTTTTCTATACTTTCTTTTAAAAGTTTTACATAAAAATCAAATCCAACTGCTTTAATATTTCCACTTTGTTCTACTCCTAAAATATTCCCTGCTCCTCTTATTTTCATATCTTCTATTGCAACCTTTAAACCTGAACCAGGTCTTGTAAGTTTTAAAATAGTAGAAAGCCTTTTTTCTGCATTTTCTGTAATATTTCTATCTTCAGGTAAAAGTAGATAGCAGTATGCTTGAATATTTCCTCTTCCGACTCTTCCTCTTAAATGGTAAAGCTGTGCAAGTCCAAAAAGATCTGCTCTTTCTATTATTAAAGTGTTTGCTGTTGGTATATCTATACCTGTTTCTATTATTGATGTTGAAACTAAAATGTTTAGCTTTTTATCTGTAAATTCCATTATTTTCTTTTCTATTTGAGAAGGTTTCATTTTTCCATGAATAAAATCTATTTTCAGGTTTGGAAATAACTGCTTTAACTGATTTGTTTTTTCTTCTATTGTTTCTACTCTATTATGTAAATAAAAAACCTGTCCATTTCTATTTATTTCCCTTTGGATAGCCTGTTTTATAATATCTTCATTGTATTTAACAACATATGTTTTAGTTTCAACTCTTCCTTCTGGTGGTGTATTTATAACTGACATTTTTTTTAATCCTGAAAGTGCCATATTTAATGTTCTTGGTATTGGTGTTGCTGTAAGATAGATTGTATCTATATCCTTTTTTATCTGTTTTATTTTTTCTTTTGCTCTTACTCCAAATCTATGTTCTTCATCTATAATAAGAAGTCCAAGATTTTTAAATTTAACTTTATCACTTAATACCTTGTGAGTTCCTACTAATATATCTATTTTTCCTTCTTGCAGTTCTGTTAGGATTTTTTCTGTTTCTTTTTTTGATTTCAATCTTGAAAGATTTTCTACTTTTATACCAAGTGGCTCAAGTCTTTCTTTAAATTTTTTATAATGTTGTAAAGCCAAAACTGTAGTTGGCACTAAAATAAGAGTTTGTCTATTGTTTGTAGCTGATATATAAGCGGCTCTTATAGCAACCTCTGTTTTCCCAAAACCTACATCTCCACAGATTAACCTTTCTGTAGGTTTATCAGATTTAAAATCATTTTCTATATCTTTTATAGCTTTCAACTGGTCAGGGGTTTCTAAAAAAGGAAATGTTTCTTGAATATATCTTAAAAGCTCTTTATCAAAGTTATATGGCTTTCTTGTTGTTGACTCTCTTTCTTTATATAACTTTATAAGTTCTTTTGCTATTTTTTCTACGGATTTTCTTACTTTTTTCTTTAAGTTTCTCCAAGAAGTTCCACCTATTTTATCCAGTTTTATAGGAATATTTAGATCATATTTATGGATTTTATCAAAATGTAGATATGAAACATTAATCTTTTCTCCATCTGCATACTCTAATACCATAAAATCATAATCTTTTCCTCTTATTGTTTTTGTTTCAATTCCTCTAAAAATTCCAATTCCATAATCTTCATGGATGATATAATCACCTTCTTCTAATGGCTTTATATCTATTTCTGTTTTTGATTTGTAATCTTTGGGTATAAATGATTTTCTTTCTATTTTTAAAAATAGAGGTTTTGTAATAGGAAGTTTTACAACTTCAAATCCCTTTATATGAGAGTTTGAAATAGCTTCTTCATCAATAACAAAATTGTTTTCTTCTATTATTTTAAAATCTTTAAAAAATTCTAAAAAATTTGTAGCTTCTTCCTTTTTAAAATCTAAATCAAAAAACTCATTATAATATACTGGAAAATCATAAAGAGGAAAAATATCTATGTTTTGTATTTTTTTCTTTGTTAAAAGCTTTGAGATTTGATAAATTCCTTCTATCTGGTCTCCAAAAAAATCAATATCAAATACACCAATAAATGGAATATTTATTCTTAATATTCCACCTTTAAATGAAAACTCACCTTCATTTTCAACTTTTTCTTCTTTTATATATCCAAACTCTATTAATCTTTTTACAAGATTATCAAAATTTATCTCTTTTCCTTCTTTTAAATGAATAAAATCTTTATTTTTAGCCACTTTTATATTTTCAGATTCTTTAGTCAGTATAAAAAATGAATCTTTATTTTTTTTAGATAAATATATAGCATAGTTTCTTTTAAATTGAGCTAAAGTATCATGAATTTCTGTATTTGATGGAATATATAGGACTGGAATATTTTTATTAAAATAATTTAAAAAAGCATTTAGATTTTTTTCTATTTCTAAGGCTCTTTTTTCTGAATCTATAAAGATTAAAGCCTTATTAAAATCTTTTGCTAATTTATATTCTAAATATGAACTGTTAGAAATTTGTAGATTTGTCAAACTCATCAACTTTCTTTACTGATTTTACCTGTTTACTTCTTTTTATATAAAACTCCTTTTTAAAAACATATTTTGGCACATAATATAAAAGTCCTAAAACTAAAATCAAGATAGATGCACCTATATAATCCTGAAATTTAAAATAAGGGGCTTTTATAATTATCTCCCTTAAAACTGCTATTAAAGTGGTTTTAACAATTAAAGAGGTATCAACTATTCTTTCTTTTAGATAAATAATTAATAATCTAAAAAGCTCTGTTAAAATAAATAGATATAAAAATTTAGGAATTATATCCATAAATTTTGCTTCTTTATACATAATTAAAGAAATAATATCAAAGATAGCTACAATACTTACATAAAATATAACTAAGGTTAAGGCAAGAATTATAAGGTCTTCAAAAAATTCTAATGTATTTCCTAATGTTTGATGAACTTTATGAGGAGATACTAAATTACTCCATCTTTTTTTCATCTTTCTATAACCCTTTTTATTATTGTAAGTCTTTCATTTACTCTTATTATATTTGATGATAATTTATTCCATTTTTTTATATCTGAAATTCTTACTTTAAACTTTTTAGCTATTTTCCCTAAGCTATCTCCTTTCTTTACTTTATAAAAAATGTATTTAAATTTAGGTTTTCTTTTTTTAACTTTCTTTTTTAGATATGAAACTCTATGTAGCATAGCCTTTCTTTGTAAATTTTTATTAAAAACTTTTTTATAAATAACAATTTTTTGATTTGGTAATATATAGCTTTTTATATGATTCCATTTTTTTAAACTACTAACACTAACTCTAAATTTTCTTGCTATTTTACCTAAGGTATCTCCTCTTTTTACTTTATAAATAATTCCTTTTTCTGTATATTGGATATCTTCTGTTGTATCAACTACTGAATAAGAATATAAAGGATATGCTTCTATAGTTGTTGGAACTTTTATATAAGTATTAGCAATAACATAATCATTTTTAAGATGGTTTATTTTCTTTAAATAAGAAATAGTAGTTTTAAATTTTTTAGCTATTTTACCTAAGGTATCTCCTCTTTTTACTTTATATTCTTTTAAAGCTTTATATTTATCAAGTTGTATATCTTCTAAAACTACCTTTAAAGTATTTCCATATCCTTTTGGAAGATATATATTGTAAACTCCATCATCAGGTGGAGTTTTTCCTTTTAAAAGATGAGGATTTAAATCTTTTAGTTTTGAGTAAGGAACTTTCAATAAAGTTGAGATTAAATCTAAAGAAATTGGCTTATCAACTTGTATAACATCAAAATTTATTTTTTGATTTTCATTATTTTTCAAAATCTCTTTTACAACAGTTAATGTTGCTAAAAAGCTTGGAACATAATTTCTTGTTTCTGGTGATAGATAATTACGAATATCCCAGAAATTTATACCACCATATTTATTAATTTTTCTTATTATATTACCTTCTCCTGAATTATAACTTGCAAGAGCAAGTCCCCAATCATTAAAAATACTATATAAATCTTTTAAATAATAAGCAGCTGCTTCCGTAGATTTTATAAGATCATATCTTTCATCTATCCATTTATTTATTTTTAATCCATACATTCTAGCTGTTTGAGGCATAAACTGCCATAAACCTGCTGCCCCTGCAGGAGATTTAGCTTTAATATTAAAATGACTTTCTATAATAGGTAAGAAAACAAGATCATCAGGAAGTCCATGTTTATTAAATATAGATTTTATTATAGGAATATATTCTCTACCTCTATCAAGATACTTTTCTATAGCATATTTATTTCTTTTGAGGAGATATATTCTATTTTTTGTTTCTAACTTCTCTGGTAATGTAAGATGAATATTTAATTTACCCTTAGAATAAAAATTTTGAACAACCGGAGAATTTTCAACTGCAAATTTTACTAAAAAAGATATATTATTTAAATCTTCATCTGCAAAAGCTGTATTTAATATAAAAAAAATGCTAAAAACTAAATATTTAATTTTTTTCATCATAAATGATGATTCCTTGTAAATTTATATGTTTTATATAGTAAAATTTTTATACTAATTATAACATTTCTTAAAAATACAAACTTGAAAAAATATAAAAATGTATAAATTATCACTAAAATATAATTTATTAGGAGGTTTAAAAAGATTTTAAAATTAGAGATAGAAATACCAAGAGATGCCTTTTTTAGTGTTGTTGGTAAAAAAGATGAAAATCTAAAATATTTTGCAGACATATTCAATATAAAAGTTTTCTCAAGAGGAACATCTATAATAGCAGAAGGTGATGAAGAAGGATTAGATAAGTTTGAAGAATTTATGGAAAAATTATCTACTTATTATCAAAAAGGACATTTTTTATCTTCTAATGATGTAAAAAATATGGCACTTGGATATAAATTACAGCTTGAGCAAAACTCAGAGCCTTTATTTGATGGAAAAGCTATATTATATAGCCACAGAAGAAAACCTATAATGCCAAAAACACCTACCCAAAAAATGTATGTAGAAACTATAAATAAAAATGATATTACTTTTGGAATTGGACCAGCAGGGACAGGTAAAACTTATTTAGCAATGGCAGTTGCAGTTTCATATTTAAAACAACAAAAAGTAAATAGAATTATATTAACAAGACCTGCAGTAGAAGCAGGTGAAAAACTTGGATTTTTGCCAGGTAGTTTAACAGAAAAAGTTGACCCATATTTAAGACCTTTATATGATGCCCTTTATGATATGGTAGATTCAGCAAAAGTAAATGATATGATAGAAAAAAATATAATAGAAGTTGCACCTCTTGCATTTATGAGAGGAAGAACCTTAAATGATGCTTTCATTATCCTTGATGAAGCTCAAAACACAACAAGAGAACAGATGAAAATGTTTTTAACAAGAATTGGTTTTGGTTCAAAAGCAGTAATTACAGGAGATATTACCCAGATAGATCTTCCAAAAGTTTCAAGTTCTGGACTTGTTGAAGCTATGAAAGTTTTAAAAGATATAGAAGGAATTGGATTTGTAAAATTTACAGAAAAAGATGTAGTAAGACATCCAGTTGTTCAAAGAATAATACAAGCTTACGATAAATATCAGGAACAAAATGAACAAAATAATAATTGATAAACAGATTTATGATAGATATATTACAAAAGCTTTTATAAAAGATATTACAAATAAAATTCTAAACGAATTAAACCTTGATAAAGTAGAAATCGGAATAACATTAACAGATAATAAAACTATCCAAGAGCTAAACAAACAATGGAGAAACAAAGATAAACCAACAGATGTTTTATCATTTCCAATAGATGAAAAACCGCCAGCATATAGATATAGAATATTAGGAGATATAGTTATATCATTACCTTTTGCAAAGAAACAGGCAGAAGAGATTGATTTTACATATAAAGAAGAAGTTTTAAGGCTTTTGACCCATGGCATACTTCATCTTCTTGGATATGACCATGAAACATCAGAAGAAGATGCAAAAATAATGTTTGATTTACAAGATAAAATTTTTGAAAAAGTAGCAAAGGAAATAAAATGAAGTTAAGATTCCTTCTTTTTCTATTAATAATAAATATTTCTTTTGCATCAGAAATTAAGTGGCTATCTTTTGAAGAAGGATTAAAAAAAGCAAAAAAAGAAAACAAGCTTATTCTGATGGATATCTATGCAAAATGGTGCCATTGGTGTAATGTAATAGAAAATACAACATATAGAGATAAAGAAGTTATTGAGTTAATAAATAAATATTATATTCCTGTTAGAGTAGATGCAGAAAAAAGACCAGATATAAATAAAAAATATAATCAAGGAGGTCTTCCATCTACTTTAATACTTGATAAAAATGGCAATATAGTATTTGGAGCTATATATGTTGCACCTGAAGATATGAAAAAGCTTTTACTATATTTTGCAAAGATGTCGCCAAAAGATATAGAAAGTCAAGTGGAAAGAGTAAAATTCCATCAAGAACTTAAATATAGAATTTTTCAAAAAAATTTAAAAGAAAAACAGATAAGCCCAGTTTATATAAAAAAAATTTATAGATATATAAAATTAAGATATGACAAAAAGTATGGAGGATTATTAGGAGCACCAAAATTTCCAATAAGACAGGTTCCATATTTTTTAATGCTCTATTATATATTTTATTCTGATGATAATGCTAAAAAACTTGCAGAAAAAACCCTTTATGCATACTCAAATCTAATAGATAAAATAGAAGGAGGAAGCTATAGATATAGCACTAATGAATACTGGACAAATTTCCATTATGAAAAGCTTTTAAGAGACCAAGCAGAGCTTTCAGTAATGTATTTTAACGGATATTCATTATTTCAAAATAAAGATTATTTAAAATTTGCAAATCTAATTTTAAAATTTGCTAAAAATAAACTTTATGATAAAAAAACAGGCTTTTTCTATAATTCTCAAGGAGCAGATATAGTTGATAAAAATGATACTCTTTTAGTTTCAGGAGAAGACTACTTTATAAAAAGTAAAAAAGAAAGAGAAGAAATAGAAAAAAAAGTAGGATATAGCCCAAGAATAGAAAAAGATATATATTTTGCCAATAATGCTTTAATGGTTTCAGCTTTAGCATATTCTTATGTTTATAATAACTCTAAAGAAGATTTAAAAATTGCAGAAAACCTTACAAAAAATATAATAAATCAAGCTTGGAAAGAAAAAGGAATAATACATTCTAAAGATCTAAATGAGTATTATCTAAATACTCAGGTTTATTTTTTAGAAGCCCTTTTAAATCTATATCAAATAACAGGAAATAAATATTATTTAGAAAAAGCTAAAGCTTTAGCAGAAATTATATTAAAAAATTACTACTCAAAACAGCTTGGAATATATACAGATTTAAAAGATATAGGTTTAAATATTAAGAATATCTCATTTATAGATGACATTTTTGCAGTAAATTCTAGACTTATAAAACAGCTTTATATTCTTTCAGCTTTTACCGGAGATGAAAAGTATTTCCAAAAAGCAAAACAGTTAACAAAAAAGCTACCAGCAAGAGCAAGTATAGATACAGCTTTAGCTTATTTTATTTTTATTTATAAACCTGCAGTAATACATATTATAGGATTAAAAAAAGATAAAGATAAATTCATAAACAAATCATTTAAAGTTTTTCCTTATTATGTATTTACTCAGTTTGTAGATAAAAATGATAAAATTCTTCTGAAGAATTTAGGATATAAACCAGAAAATAAAACAGTTATATATCTATGTAATATCTCTATGTGCTTTGAAAAACTAAATAATGTAGATGCTCTAAGAGAAAAAGTATTTAAAATCTATAAAAATTTAGCTGAATTTAAAAATCCTTTTGATTAAAATAACTATTCCAAATATTAAAGTGTATAAAAATACAATAAATGTACCTGCAGGAAAGTCAAAATAATAGGATATAAAAATCCCAATCACAACAATAAAAACGCTAAATAATATAGAAAAAAATAAAATCTTTTTATAATGCCAAAAAAACTGATTAGCAAAAGTTGCAGGAAGTATCATCATAGCAGATGCAAGTATAACACCAACAAGCTTTACAGATAAAACAGTAGCTATAGATATAATAGTTATAAGACTATAATAAAAAAAGGAAGTATTTATACCTGAAGTATAAGCTACATCTTCATCAAAACAGCAATATAATATTTTCTGAAAAAAAATATAAATAAATCCAAGAGAAAAAATAGTAAAACCTATTAAAATCTTAATATCTAAATCTGTAATAGTTAAAATATTTCCAAATAAAAATGTAAATAAATCAGTATTGTAATTAGGAGATTTAGACATTATTAAAACACCAAAAGCCATAGAGAAAGAGAAAAGAATTCCTATGGATATATCTTCATGAATTTTACCATGCTTACTAATATACCCAATTAAAAGACCTACAATAACAGCAAACAAACCACCAACTAAAGTAGGGTTTATACCTAAATAAAAACCTATTGCAAGGCCACCAAAGGTTGCATGAGATATACCAACAGATATAAAAGACCAGTTTTTAGCATTTATAAATAAAGAAATTACTGAAAGAAGTATAGCTAATATAATTCCACCTATTAAAGCATTTTGCATAAAAGGAATTTGTAAAATTTCAATCATTAAAGTCTCTTATTTTTTACTTTCCATTTCTTTATCTGTTTTATAGCTTATCCAAGCCATATAGCCAAATCCTATTAATATAATTAAACCAAGCATTATTCCTAATATTTGAACTATTCATAACTACCAACTCTAAACTGGCCTTCTAAAACTTTAGCTTTTTCTATCTCTAACTTTTTAAGCTCTATTTCTTGCTGGTCTTTATCCATGATTACACAGATTAATTATATTTGTATCTTATCACAAGTAATACATTCTGGAGAATGAATAAGCAATTTAACTTCTGAACCATAAAGCTTTGCTAAAACATCTTTATTTAAAAATCCTTTAATATCCCCTAAATAATGAAGATACCTATTAAGACCTACCACCTTATCAACAAAACTTCCTATTACCCCTATATCGTGAGAAACCATAACTATAGTCATTCCTTTTTCATCTCTTAACTTTTTCATAAAATCATAAAAACTTTCTTGAGCTACAACATCTATTCCAGTAGAAGGTTCATCTAAAAAAACTATTTCAGGATTTGATATTATAACTCTTCCAATAGAAACCCTTTGTTGTTGTCCACCTGATAAACTACTATATGGATAATTTGCAAAATCTTCCATTCCAACTAATTTTAAAGTTTCTAAAGCTTTCTCTATTTTCTCTTTTTTTGAAAGTTTAGAGTTTATAAGCCCAAATAAAACAACATCTAAAGCAGATAGAAAAGAGTTTTTTACTGGTGATTTTTGAGGTAGATATCCTATTTTGCCTGTTTTAACTGCCTTTTTGTTTGGCATTCCAAGTATTTTTACTTCTCCAATTACAGGCTTTATAAATCCAAGTATAGTCTTTAAAAGAGTTGTTTTCCCACTACCATTTGGACCAACAATAGCAACAATTTCTCCTTTTTTAATTTTCAAATTTATATCTTGCAAAACAACTTTTTCTCCATATTTAACTGTAAGATTTTTTACTTCAATAGCTAAATCCATTAATTAACCTTAACAACTATTTTCCCAAAAAATTGTCTACTTAATAATTTTTCATAAGCTTTTTTAACATCTTTAAAATCAAATACAGAATCTATTACTGGTTTTAATTTCCCTTCTTTAAAAAATTTTAAATAATTGGCAACTTCTCCTTTAGTTCCCATATAAACTCCAGATATATCTAAGTTTTTACCGAAAATAGTTCTTAAATTTATTGTTGGCTCTGCTCCTGTTGTTGTTCCAAAGGTAATAACTTTTCCACCTTTTTTTGCTATCTGTATAGATTTATTAAAAGTAGCTTCTCCTATATGATCAACAACAATATCACATAATTTTCCATCTGTAATTTGTTTTACTTTCTCTACAAAATCCTCTTTTTTATAATTAATTACAAAATCTGCTCCTATTTGCTTTGCTTTTTCAATCTTCCAATCATCTCCTACTGATGTAATAACTGTAGCATTATAAAGCTTTGCAATTTGAATACCAGCAGTTCCAACACCAGAACCACCACCATGAATAAAAACTATCTCTCCTGCTTTAATTTTTCCTCTTGTAACTATAGAATGCCACATTGTTGTATAGGTAATACCTATTGTAGATGCTTCCTCAAAGGATAAATTTTCTGGCTTCTTAAAAACATTTATAGCAGGAACTTTTACATATTCTGCAGAAACACCATCTGTTAAAACTCCAAGTACAGAAAAATTACTACACTCATTGTCTTTCCCTGCTAAGCATTTTTCACAATAACCACATGAAAGCCCTGGATAAACAATTACTTCATCACCTACTTTTACATTTTTTACTGCTTCTCCTACATTTTCAACAATTCCTGAAGCATCTGATGCAAATATATGAGGCATAGGAATTTCAACAGGATATTTACCTTCCATTACCCATATATCAAGATGATTTAAAGAAAATGTTTTTACTTTTACTAAAACTTCATCTGCTTTTATTTTTGGTTTTGGTCTTTCTCCTATAACTATATTTTCATAATTCCCATGTTTTTCATAGTATGCTGCTTTCATAATTCTCTCCTTAACTACCTAAGAATAAAGATGTTAAAAATTTATAAGGTGGTAGTATTACATAATTTAAAATACCTGTAAAAAGTAATATTACAATAATTATAAATCCATATTGCTCTAAACTTTCTAACTTTCTTTCTAAAGAAGGAGATGCTAAACTCATTATTACTCTACCACCATCTAAAGGTGGAATAGGAATAATATTAAATATTGCAAGAATTACATTTATCATTACACTATATTTAAAAAATATTACAAGAGGAAGTATTACAGATTTGACAAATCCTATTCCAAAAATTGATATTATAAAAGCAAGGAATTGCTGAGAATTAAATATTTGATATAAAATTCCAAAAATAAAAGCTAAAAGAAGATTAATACTTGGACCAGCTATAGCAGTTAAAGCCATTCCTTTTTTATAACCTAATTTTTTAAAATTTAATGGATTTATAGGAACCGGTTTTGCCCAACCAAATAAAACAGGAGATTTAAATAAAAGTAATATAGCAGGAACAAGTATTGAACCTATTGGATCTATATGTGGAATTGGATTAAAAGTTAATCTTCCAGCAATTTTAGCAGTATTATCACCAAGTTTATAAGCAATATATCCATGTCCTATTTCATGCATAATTACAGCTAAAAGTAAAGCAGGAAGCATAAATATAAGTTGCATAAAATCAAAACTCATTTTTTACCTCATGTTGAAATTTTAAAGTATTTTACAATAGTTCAAGATTAGAAATATATAATCTTTTTCACATTTTTCCAATTTGAGATATTAATGTATAAATAGGTCCCATTAATGAAATCATTATTAATGCCATAAACCCACCAACTATACCAATTACTATAGGTTCTATCATTTTAGCTATATTTTGAGTAATATAATCTACTTTTTTGTAATAATAATCTGCTATATATGAAAGCTGAGTATCTAAACCTCCTGTTTGTTCCCCCACAGATATCATTCTTATAATAAGAGATGAAAATAGATTTTGCTTCTTTAAAGCCTTAGATAAACTTTCTCCCATCTCTATCTCTTCTCTTACATTTCTAATTGCTACTTTAAATAAACTATTATTCATTGCCTTTTCCATAATATTTAAAGCTTGATATAAAGGAAGTCCAGCAGAAATCATTAATCTCATATATTCTGCAAAAAATGCATAATTAAAATTTTTAAGAATAATACCAATAATAGGAAGTTTTAATAAAACCTTATCTGATTGATATTTAAATTTAAAAAATTTTCTTCTTAAGAATAAGATTATTATAATAGCTAAAACTAAAAATCCTAACATTTGAAAAAAATAGTTTTGGGTAAATTCTGAAATTGCCATTACCATTCTTGTTGTCCAAGGTAGCTCTATATTCATAGTTTTAAATGCTTCTATTATCTTAGGAAGTACATAAACAAGCCAGAAAATCATTGCTGAGAGTGTAGAAAAAAATGCAAAAGCAGGATAGATAAGAGCTTGCTTTGCTTTTGATTTTATATCTTCAATCTTTCTTAAATGCTCAGCAGCATCTTTTAAAGTTTGATCTAATGTTCCTGTTTCTTCTCCAATTTTAAAAAGAGATATTACAACATCACCAAAAATATTTTTATATCTTTCTACAGCCTGAGATAATGGCATTCCTCCTTGAATCTGGAATGAAATATCAAGAAGCATATCTTTTATAGCAGTATTTTCTGCATCTTTCGCTAAATCCATAATACCTGTATTTAATGGAAGTCCTGATTGTACTATTAAATGTAAATTATCTAAAACTTCTATAAGTTCTGCTTTTTTTATTTTTTGAAAAAATTTAGAGATATTTAAATATTTAAAAAATCCTGGTAATTTATGTATTTTAATAGGTGTTAATCCTGAAGCTTCTAAAATATTTAAAAGCCTATTTTCACTATCAACTTCAAACAGTCTTCTTATTTTATTCCCTTCTATATCTATAGCTTCTACAGAAAATAGCGGCATCTTTTTATCCTACAACTCTTTTTATTTCTTCAGGAGTAGTTATTCCTTTTAAAACTTTAATTAAGCCATCTTCTTTCATTAATCTCATTCCTTTACTAACAGCCTTTTTTTGTATAGCGAGAGGTGTTGCACCTTGAACTATTAAATCAGATATTTCTTCATCTATTTCTAATAATTCTACAATTAATGTCCTTCCAAGATAGCCAGTATTATTACAATGAGAGCATCCTGTTGATCTTTTTAAAGTGATATTTTCTTCTAAATCTGATATGTATTTTCTCAGCATACTTTCAGGAAAACCATATTTTACCAATTCTTTAGCCTTTATTTTATATTCTGTTATACAAAAAGTACAGTTTTTTCTTATAAGTCTTTGGGCAGTAATTGCAGAAATACCAGAGGCTACCATATAATCTTTTATTCCCATATCTATAAGTCTTGGTATAGCACTTACTGCATCATTTGTGTGTAATGTAGATAAAACAAGATGACCAGTAATTGATGCTCTTATTGCCATTTCTGCAGTTTCTTCATCTCTAATCTCACCTACTAAAATCACATCAGGATCCTGTCTTAAAAATGATCTTATAGCTCTTGCAAATGTATAACCTGCTTTTTCGTTAACTTGTGTTTGTTTAATAAATGGAAATTTATATTCTATAGGATCTTCTACAGTAAGAATATTTTTTTCAATAGCATTAATCCTTCTTAAAGCAGCATAAAGGGTAGTTGTTTTACCAGAACCTGTCGGACCTGTAACTAATATTATACCTTGAGGTTTTAAAAACTGATTTTCTATCTTTTCATAAATATCTTCTTCAAAGCCTAAACTTCTTAAGTTAAATAAAGAAATATTTTTAGATAAAATTCTTATAACAACATTTTCTCCAAAAGCAGTAGGAACTGTCGAAACTCTAAAATCATATTCTTCTTCAAAGAATTCATGTGAAAAAGAACCATCTTGAGGAAGTCTTTGTTCTGCTATATCTAAACCAGCAAGTATTTTTACTCTTGAAACTAAACTTGAATGTAGATTTAAAGGTATAGCATTAAAATGGGTCATAATTCCATCTATTCTATAAAATACATGAGATGCAACACTTTCAGGTGATATATGTATATCAGTAGCTCTATTCAAAATGGCATTATCTAATATTAAATCAAATAATTTTGGAATTTGAGTAGTAGTACCTGTGCTTACTGCTTCTTGAACAATTTTTTCTATCTCTTTTTCTATAGGATTTTCAAGTAAATAGTAATAAACTTCTATAGTTTTTAAGATACTTTCTTTATCTGCAACATAAAATTCAATCTCTAAATTTTTATATCTTCTTTTTAATATATCTATAGCATTTATATCGTAAGGATTTGAGATTGCTATTTTTACACTTTTTTCAGAAATATCAAAAGGTATAACTTCAAGTTGTTTAGCTACTTCCTTAGGTAAACTTTTAAGTGCTTCTTTAGTTGGTGGATACTGGGATAAATCAATATAAGGTTTATTTGCTTGTTTTGCAATTGCTTGAGATATTTCTTTTGGAGAAACAAAAGAAAGTTCAACTAAAATTTCTCCTAAAAGACCACCTCTTATTTTTTGTATTTCTAATGCTATTTTTATATGCTTTTCTGTAATATATCCTTCTTCTTTTAAAAGCTGTCCTATAGGTTTTCTTTCAGGCATAAATATAAGTCCTTGATTTATTTTTTTATAGTATATATCATTTTAAATAAAATAAATAAAAAGTGAAAACATATGTTTAAATCAATTTATATTTATAAAAATTTAATAAATATAGTTTATCTGAAAAAAAACAGAAACAGATATAGATTTTTAAAAAAGGAACTTATTTCTTTAAAAGAAAATAATAAAGTTGCTAATTTAATTGACAAAAATTATAAAAATTTTGTCAATTATAGCTTTTTTAATATAGAAAATACAAGAGTAGAAATACCTTTAGTTAAAGATAAAAAAACAAAAGAAGTTCTTATAGAAGCTAAATTAAAAAATCAGGATATAGATTTAAATAAATTCAAATATATTCCTATTTTAAATAATGTTGAAACAGATAGAGAAATATATAATATATATTTGATTCCTTATTCTATTTTTAAAGAACTTAATTTAGAAGATAAAAATCTATATATAGAGTTATTTAGTTTGCCAATATTTTCTATTTTTTCTATTTCTAAAAAATTTTTTAAAGAAAAAAATACCCTTCATATTTATTCAGATAAAAGTCAACTAATAATAGTTCTTAATGAAAATGAAAACTTAAAATATTTTAGAACTATTGAGATTCCTTCTCATATTTCTTATCCTTCAGAAAGCTATATTAATTTTCTTTATGAAAATATAAACCTTACTTTCAATTATATAAGACAATCTATATCTATTAAAATAGATAAAATTATTATTTCCGGATTAGAATCCCAGTCGGAAGAATTAGCTAATTTAATCTTTAATTTTGCAAAATTACCTTTATGTAGTTTAACCTATCAAGGATTTTTGGAAAACTGCTCTGGAGAAGATTTTCAACAAAATATAATTAATATAGGAAATCTTTTCATTGATAAATCTGAACATGATATTAGACCAGCAAAATATATTCATGATAAAAATTTTTATAAAATATCAAAGGTTTTAATAAGGATTTTAATCTTTTTAATATTTATATTATCTATTTTTCCTATTTTAAAATTTAAAGATATTCAAAAAAAACAACAAGAGATATCAACTTTAGAAGAAAAGATAAAGCAAAGTTATATAAAAGGTTTAATGAAAGTCTCTGGGTTTAGTGAGAAAAAAAGTATTTACTATACTAATTATTTAAAATTAATAAATGATGCTCAAACTAAGAATGCTATTATTGCTTTACAGAAAGTTTTCCCTATTTTAAGTTTACATAAATTTAATTACATAGACTCTCAAGTTAAAGATAACAGTTTTGAGATTTCAATAAGAGATAAAATTAAGTTTAGCAATCTTTTAGAGATAAATAATTTTAAAAAAAGATTTTATGAAAAATTAAAAGCTATATCTAAGGATTATAGTATTACAGATAACTCAAAATTTGATATTAATAAATTAGAAGCTACTATATTTCTAAATGTAAGAGGTAATTTATGAGAGTAATATATATTTTATATTTTTTTCTTACAATAGTTTTGTCATTTATAATAATCTTATTCCTTTCATTAATAGATATTGAAAATAGATTGTCAAATGAAAAAGAGAACCTTGTTAAATATCAAAGAGAATTAAGAATTTCTTTAAAAGAAAAAGAGCAAATTAAAAATTTAGTTCAAAAATTAAATTTAAAAACTGTAAACAAAGAGGAAGCTTATAATATCTGTTTACTTTTCTTACAAAACTTAAAAGATAAATATCCACTAACAATAGAATATATAAAAGATAAATCAAAATTTATTGAAGCAAAAGCAAATTTACAACTAAATTTAGATAAAGAAGAACTAAAAAATTTAATAACTTATATGCTAAGAAACATTTCTCCTGTAATCTCAATTAATAAACTTCATATAACCAACGAAAGAAAATATATGGAAATTACTCTAAAACAGCCTTATATGGAATAAAATATGGATTTAAGAATTTATATAAAAGCTTTAAATATAGGGAAAAATCATATTTTTATGTTAATTTTGCCATTTATAATATCCATATTATTTATACTTTCTTATATATATTTAAAAACATATATACTTCAAATATTCTGGGGGGATACTAATTTACAATATAAAATTGCTTCCATCAAAAAAGCTCCTACTAAAATTACTTTTATTTCAGTAAATGAAATAGTAAAAATTATTGATGCCATATATCCTGCAAAAACTGATAATAATCCTCAATATAATCAAATAAAGCAACCTAAAAATTTAGTAAAAAAACAGCAGAATCTTCCAAATTACAAAATTTCATTTATTTATATAGGAGTTAATAAAAAATATGTTTTAATAAATGGAAAACTATTTACAGAGGGTGATTTTATTTCTAATCAAGAAAAAATAATTAAAATTGAAAAAGATCGTATTTTATTAGAAGGAGAATGGGGTAAAAGATGGATTTATATTATAAAGTAAAGGTTTTAGGTATATTTAGCTTAATATTAACTTTTATGTTTGCAGGATGTAGTACTAAAAATACTGCTAAAACTGTAGAAATTAATCAGCAAAAGCAGTTTAAAACCAATTCACAACAAAGTTCTTATATATATGAAAATAATCAACCTAAGCATATACCACCGCCTCCTTCACCAACAGATTTAATTACTGGATATGAAAAAATAGATCCTCTAAAAGAAAAAAGAATTACTATAAATGCTATAAATGCTCCTTTAAAGCAAGTTTTATACTCAATTGCAAATGATTTAGGTATGAATCTTGTAGTTTCCCCTGATGTAGATATAAACCAGCAGATAACTTTAAATCTAAATAATGTTATTGCAAAAGATGCACTTGATATAATTAGAGATTTAGCAGATATAAGTTATAAAGAAAAAAATAATATCCTATATATAAAATCTACAGAAACAAAAATATTTTATATCCCTTATATTCAGGCTTTATCAAGCTATAATGTTGATTTAGGAGGAGATGTTCTTGGGAGTATAGGTACAAGTGGAGGTGGTGGTTTTGGTAGACAAGTTGGAGGTGTAGGAGGATATGGTGGTGGAGGATATAGTAGTGGTGGGACATTAACAGGAAATTTTTCTTTGAAATATGAAAAAGATACTGATTTAGGTGATTTTTATAGTCAGTTTGAAGAAAATATAAAAAATCTTCTCTCAAACAATGGTAAATACACTTTTAATAGAATGACTGGTACATTAATTGTTACGGACAAAGTTAAGAATATAAAAAGAATTGAAAAATTTTTACAAAAATTAAAAAAAGAACTGCAAAAACAGGTATTAATTGAAGCAAAAATAGTAGAGGTTTATCTAAATGATAGTTGGAGTTATGGAATAGATTGGTCAGCTTTATTTGCTAAAACTTTTGGAGATAACAGAACTATAACATTAAGCCAAACATTAGCTTTACCTAATTCAGCAGGACAATTAGTAGTTACTGGACTTCATTTTAATGCAATATTAAATGCTCTTGCACAAACAGGAAAAGTTGAGACATTATCAAGTCCAAGGATTAGAGTTTTAAATGGCCAAAATGCTCTTATATCTACAGGAACAGTAACACCTTACTGGGAAAAACAGATAAATACATTAGCTACAACAGGAACTTCTCAACAGCAAGTAACTTATGTAAGATCTTCAGTTTTAGATGGTATCCTTTTAGGAGTTTCACCATTTATAAATGATGATGGAACTATTACATTGAATATAATTCCTGTTTCAACAAAAATAAGAGGAGAAAAACAGCTTTTAGATAATAATCAGGTAGTAGCTCAGGCACCAATAATAGAGCTTAAAGAAGCTGGAACTGTAGTAAGAGTAGAAGATGGAAACACTGTAATAATAGGTGGACTTATAAGTACTGATAAACAAACTGATGAGAAAAAAGTACCTTTACTTGGAGATATTCCTTATGTTGGCAATTTATTTAAACAAAAATCTGTATCAAAACAGAAAAAAGAGTTAATAATATTTCTAATACCTCGCATTATTAAGGGTGTAGAATGAGCTTAATAATAGAAGCTTTAAAAAAATTAAAAAGAAAAGATAAAGCAAATAATGAAAATACTGTATTACCTCCTAATTTAAAAAAAGAAGATAATCGTATTTTTCTACAAAAATATAAAAATTTACTTATTTTAACAGGTTTAGTTGTAATTACAGGTATTTTTGCTTTATTAGGATTAGAATTTTTAAAATCAGAAACAAAGCAAACTTATTTAAGCAATGCTAATAATACTTACCAAAAATATAAAACATTAGGAATTAATGATAATAGTAAAAATAATACTAACATTCAAAATAATATAAAAACAAAGGAAGTTAATAATACTCTTGAGATGGAAAAGAAAGAGGATTTACAACAAAATAAAAGCTTAAAAACAACTGAAAAAGAAGATAATGTAAAAATTGAAAATAAACAATCATCAATATCAAACAATAAAAAACTATCTGTAAAACCCCCTATATCACCTAATAATAAAAATATAAATAAAATCTCAAATCAGGATTTAATTAAGAGTTTCCAATCAGTCCCTCCACCAATAGTAAAAAAAGAAAGAACAGAATCGGAGCTTTGGGAACATATATATTTGGCTGATAGCTATATAAGAAATAATCAAATAGAAAAAGCAATAAAAGAATATGAATTTGTTTTAAATAACAGGTTTTACGATAAAGTAGCCTCTAATTTAGTATATTTATTAATAGTTAATGGAGATATAGAAAAATTACAGCAAGCAATTAGTAAATATAAAATTTATGAAAAGCCAAAAATATTTACAAAAACAGTAGCTCTTTTACTCAAATTTCAAAAATTTTCTACAGCAGAAGAAATATTAAATAAATATTGTCAGAAAAATCAAAAATATTTATGTTTATATTTAAAAGGTTTATTTTATGAGAAAACTGGACATTTAAAAGATGCTTTAACTTATTATGAAAAGGCATATAAAATGAGGCCAAATGATAGTTTAATAGCTTACTCTTATGCAAGAATATTAGATATAAAAGGAAATTATGAAAAAGCCGTTAATATATATAAAGAGATATTAAGTTTAGATATAAGTGATAATTTAAGAAAGATAGTAAAAAATAGGATTAATGTTTTAAAGATATACGGAATTAGATAAGCTTATTTTAAGATGTTATAAATTTTAAATTATTTAGAGGTTTATAGCCATGAATAAAATAAAAGGCTTTTCATTAATAGAACTTGCAATGATTTTAGTTATAATAGGTATTTTACTATCTATTGGTGTAACTACCTTTAGTGTATTAACAAAAAAAGCTAAATATGAAGAAAGTAAGGAAATTGTAAATGCAGCAGTAGAAGGAATAATAAGTTATGCAAACACTCATAAACGCCTTCCTTCAAACTCAGATGAATTATTACAGGCAGTAAAAAGAAATAAAGATGCTTATACAAAAGAACTTTTATATATTTATGATGAAACTGCTTCTAATTCTTGTGGGGTAAATAGCACAAATATCATTATTCATATTTGTAAAGATGCAACATGTTCTTCATTTCAAGAAATACAAAATGTGGCATTTTTGGTTGTTAGTGGTGGTGCTAATTATAATATTCAAACTGGTAATTCTTCTCTTTCTATAGTAGAACAACCACCTTCTAAACCTTTTTGGGTAGTAAAAGTTTCTTCTGCTACAACAATAAATGTTTATGATTATGGAACAAAGAATATAGATAATTTCCCATCTGATATGAATAGACCTGAAGATTATGATGATATAGTAAAATGGGTAAATGTTTATGAATTACAAACTAAGGCATCTTTAGGTTGTCAACCTTTACATATAATTACAGAAAATCCTCTGCCAGAGGCAACAGAAGGACAATCCTATAATTATCAACTTCAGGCTGAAGGTGGAAAGCCTCCTTATACTTGGACTGGCAGTATTGGACATGGATTAACTTTAAATTCTGATGGCTCTATATCTGGCACCCTTGATAAATGTATAAATGGAGATATTACATTTACGGTAGCAGTAACAGATGATGCTGGATATAGTGTATCAAAAGATTTTACTATACCTGTGAAACATATACCTGTTGAAATTACTACTACTTCTTTACCTTCTACTTTACAAGGGTCTTCTTATAATGCTCAAGTTTATGCTACAGGTGGAGATGGGACTTATACCTTTTCAGGGACTATAGGAAATTGTAGCACTAACGCTAACTTATTAAATGGATTAACTATTGGATCTGATGGAAAGATAACAGGAACTATTGGCACAGATTCAAATAATACTTGTGATGCTGATACCTGCTCTATAACTATAACTGCATCTTCTTGTGGTGGAAGTAGGACAGATACAAAAATACTTCCTTTAATTGTAAATGATCCTGACTGCTCTACTGCAGGAGGCGGCTCTGGTAGTGGGTCTGGTGGTAGTAGTGGCGGTGGTAGTAGTGGTGGTAGCAGTGGTAGTAGCTGTATACCTGGATGTTTTAATAATGTGGATTTTTTCTGTGATGGTAGCGAAATAGCATTATTTAAACTTGATGGAAATGCCAATGACGCAAGTGGAACTTATAATGGGACTATATCTGGTCGTGTAAGCTGGGTGACAGGTAAATTTGGACAAGCGGCCAAATCAAGAGGTGGAAAAATAAATATTCCTTTAAATTATTCAGGAAATATAATTACAATATCATTTTGGGCAAAATGGAGCGGAAGAAATAGTGTAATGCCTATTGGATTTTACTTATATGATTTGTGGTTGCCATCTCGCTCAGGACCTTTTGGTTTTAATACTTCAAATAGTGATGTATATGGAATAAGCTGGAATCCATTTAGCACTACACGATGGGTTCATGTCGTTGCAGAGTTCCACGAAGGAGATGTTACCGCAGATAAACTATGGATAAATGGTAATCCACAAGCTCTATCTAAACAACAAGGAAGACCTCTTAACTCTTATGCTACATTAGGAGATAAGTTCCATATTTTCGGATGGGGAGCTGATAATAGGTATAACAAATTTGGTTCAATAGACCAAGTTCGTATATTTAACCGTGCTTTAACAGATTCAGAAGTTCAACAACTTTACAATCCGAATATGTCCTGTCCATAGTGATTCAAGAAGAGACGGGAAGGTTCTGGTGGAAGTGGCAGTAGTAGTTGTATTTCTTAATATGTTGTTCTTATTAAATCTGGATATTCTACTAGTAATGATGTAGATAGCGTTTCCTTTAATGGTTCATGTCAGAGAACATCTTCAAGCTCACGAGGTGAAATTCCTCCTATTAGTGCTCCTCCAGAAAATATCACTCTATATGATAATAATAGTTGTAGTGGTACTCAAATAGCAAGTTATGATTTAGCTTCAATAGATACAGACGGAGATTGTAATGTTTATATCTCTTGTGCAGAAGGTCAGTGTAGAACTTATAATACTGAAACAGTCTTCTGTCCAAGGGCTGGATTTTATCGCCGTTCTCCTATAAAGCGAGTTGGATTTAGTGGTGGAGGTTGTGGAACGAGTATTTTAGTAGATTCATCAGGAACAGTTTATGGATATGGGGATACTAGGTGTAGGCGTCAACTTTGTGAAGTACATTTTGATCAATCATTTAACCCAAGTATTGACACTGATTACGATTGTAAAGTTAACGTTGGATATGATGGTAGCTCTACCTGTAGACTAAGTGATCGTTAATATAACATGAGGGATTTTCCCTCTTTCTTTTATTTAGGAATATATCATTCATTAGTACTCTAATATTACAGGACTATATTTTTTCTTTGTTAAGAATATATCTTTTTTATTTAGTTTAGATTTTATGTATTCTTTCTCTTTTTTTGCTTTTTCAAAATCTTCAAATAATAAAGCTAATGCATAATATTTTCCATCTTTTACTTGAAGTAAATAAATTTTTCTATTTAGCATTTTTTCAAATTTTGTCTTTTTTGCTTTTGCTTCTTCTATATTTGGTGTAGCTAATAAATATAGAATGTAGTATTTTTTTTCTATCTGCTTTTCCTCATTTTCTTGGGGTATATTTTGTAAATTTTTTGTTTGCTTTGAATTTTCAGATATTTCTATCTTTGATTTATTTTTATCAATAAATATCTCTTTATTACCATATGCAACTATTAAAAAAATAATTATAAAAAAAGAAAATACAGGAATAGTTATTTTAAGTATTTTAGAATCTTTTTCCTTTAAAGTTAGATTTAAGCTTTTTATAGCAGCCTTAATTTCCTCTATTGATACTTTCCTCTTTTCCTCCATATATGCTGCTATTAAAGCTCTATCCATTATTTGATTTATAATTCTTGGAATTCCTTTTGAATATTTTTCTATTAACTTAACTGCTTTTTTATCAATATCTATAGGTTTATCTGTAGCTTTTGATATTCTAAATTTTATATAATCTTCAATCTCCTTTTCATTTAAAGGTTCTAACTTTATAAATAAGGTTATTCTTTGTTTTAACTGTCTTAATCTTGGATCATTTAGTTTTTTCTCAAGTTCCGGTTGTCCTAAAAGCAATATCTGAAGAAGTTTTTCATTTTCTGTCTCTAAATTAGATAAAATTCTTAATTCTTCTAAGGTTTCAATAGGAAGATTTTGAGCTTCATCTATTATTATAAATACTTTTTTTCCTTCATTTTTTTTCTGGATTAAATAATCTCTAAAAATTGAAAAAAGTTTATTTTTTGAAATATTTTGATTATTATCTGGAATATTTAATTTTAAATCTTCTAAAATTGCTAAAAATAGTTCTTCAGGTGATAAATTAGGAAATAAAATATATGCAACTTCTGTTTCTTGTGGATATTTTGATTTACGTGATAGTTCATCTATAAATTTTCTAACTGTTAATGTTTTTCCTGTCCCTGGCTCCCCAATTATTACTGCAAATCCTTCTTCTGATTGATATAAATATTGCAAAGCATAAATAGCTTCTTCATGTTTTTTAGACAAAAAATAATATCTAGGATCAGGCGTTAACTTAAAAGGATTTTCTCTTAAGCCAAAAAATTTAAAAAAATCATCTCTCATTTTACTAATACCTTAATAATCTAAAATTATAGAATTACATTTTTTCTTTGTTAAGAATATATCTTTTATGTTTAGTTTAGATTTTATGTATTCTTTCTCTTTTTTTGCTTTTTTATAACCTTCATATAATAAAGCTACTGAATAATACTTTCCTTGTTTAACCTTTAATAAAGCAACTTTTTTATTTAAAATCTTTTCATACATTTCTTTCAATTCTTTAGCCTTTTTTAAGGAATGGGAAGTAAATAAGTACAAAATATAATAATTTTTCTCTGGATATATTTGTTTAACCTTTATAGGTTTTATCCGCTTATTATCTTTATGTTCTATGTTAAAATCTTTTATGAAAGTAGGAATTTCTTCAATATTTATATAATTGCATATTTTATAAAGTATATCTTTATCATTTAAAGTTTTATAATTATTATCATTATCTTTTTTTTCTAATTTTGCAATGTCTATATTATTTTCAACTTTGCTTTCTAGAGGTAGTGATTTTAGCTTGTTTTTTTCAATCTTTTTTTGATTATTTTCATTATTCCAAAGATAAATTATAATTACAAATATCAAACTAAAAACCAAAAAGAAAAAAGTTTTTTTATTCATATTAGGTAATTTTAGTTTTTGCTCTCTTTTTTGGTTTTTATTATTAGGTTTATTTGTATCTGCAGAATATTCTAAAAAATAATTTATACTTTGGAATATATTTTTATTTTTTAAATTTTTTAATTTATCTTCTAATTTATAATTTCCAACAAGAATAATATTTAAATTTTGAGTTTGTTTATAGAGTTTATAAAGTTTTTCTAAATCCTTAGGAATAATATTTTCTGCATGATCTAATATTAATACTGTGTAATCTTTAATAACTAAATTTTTTATTTCCTCTTCTAAATTTATTATATCTACAGGAATATAAATATACTCAATATATTCTTTTTCTAACAAATCTCTTAAAAAATCAACAATATCTCTAGTATTATTTCCATAAATAACACCCCAAAACTTAATATCAAAAAAGCTTTTAACAATTTGCTTTATAATTTCTTTTTTAGCCATTTTTTAAAACATGATTTTTTGTTATTACACAGTAAAATCTTCCTGTAAATATTTTGTCATCATTTTTATATCCGTTAACTTCTATTTCAAACTTATTATTTTCTTGTTTTAAAACATTACTTTTAAATAAAACTTTTTCTCCTACTTTTACAGGTTTTAAAAATTTAACTTCAGATTTAGCTAATACTACATTCGGATGATTTATAGTCAGCATAGCACAATAATCAGCGGCAGAAAATATGAAACCTCCATGTATTAAGCCAAAATCATCAGCAATCATACTTTCAGTAGTTTCAAGTAAAACTTCTGCTGTTTTTTTGCCTTCTATTTTTATAGGTTTTCCCGATAGTGTTTGATTTATTCTATTATGGGTTTTAATATTCATATTTACTCCTTTAAAGCTGATTTAAACCATATCTTGTATATAAAATTGCTGACAATAAAGTAAATCCTGCAGTAATATAAAATATTATATCTAATATATATGTAGAATAAATAAAAATATTAGCTAAAAGAACAGCTATTACAGATAATATCTGAAAAAAAGTTGTAGCTTTACCAAAAAAAGAAGGTTTAACTTTTACGCTTCCTTTGAAAAAATAGATAAAAGCGGTACCAGCAAGTAAATAAATATCTCTACTAATTATAATTACAACTAACCAATATGGAAATTTAATCTCCAAATGAGAGTTATAAATAAATATATATGCAGATACAAGCAAGGTTTTATCAGCTATTGGATCTAAAATCTTACCTAGGTTTGTTATCATATTAAATTTTCTTGCAATATATCCGTCTAAAGCATCTGTAAGTCCTGCAATAATAAAAACTATAAGAGCATATAAAGGTCTATTATAGCCTATAAAAATTATAAAAATAGGTACAAGAAATATCCTAAAAATAGTAAGCCAGTTAGGAATTCCTATATTTATTGTTTGCTCCTTGCTTTTTCAAGAATTTTTGTTGTTGAAATATCATACACAAAATCTATAGTTTTTACTTTTCCTCCATAAGACATAACAAAATCAGCTCCAACTATTGTATTAATTGTATAATCTCCACCTTTTACTAAAATATCTGGCTTTACTTCTTTTATCAATCTTTCTGGTGTATCTTCATCAAATATTATTACTAAATCTACAGGTTTTAAAGCTTGTAATACTTTTTTTCTATATTCTTGTGGATTTATAGGTCTATCTTTGCCTTTAATTCTTTTAATAGAACTGTCTGAGTTTAATCCTACTACTAAAATATCTCCTAATGCTTTTGCTTTTTCTAAATAATCAACATGTCCAGCATGGATTATATCAAAACATCCATTTGTAAAAACTATTTTTTTACCTTCTTTTTTCCAGTTTTCAATTTTTCTTAAATAATCCATTTTTACCTCTTGGAATAAGTATCATATAACCAATTAAAAATATAAAAAATCCATTTAGAATATAAATATAATTTTTGCCAATAATAGTTAATAAAAAGCCAAGTAATAAAGGTATATGATTTAAGATCAAAAATAATTTATAACTTTTTAAATCTAAAAGTTTCCCTTTTATAGTAAAAAAAGCAGTTATTAATATAACGATACTAGTTGCTGTTAAGATATAAATATAAAAGTCTTTAATAGGATATGGCTTTATTTTTCCTACTAAAATTATAATTAAAGCAAAATAAATAAAAGAAGAAAATAAAGATGCAAAGTATAACTGTCTTTTTTTTAAAAGATTATCCATTTTTTTCTAATGTTTTTACTAGCTTATCAAATTTAGATTTTATATCTTCAAACTCCTGTGAAAGTTTTTTTGCATAAGGAGTTAATCTTGCACCTCCTCCTTCTTTTCCTCCTCTAAATGTTTCAACAAGTTTTTTCCCTGTTCTTTTTTCCATTGCTTTTATATATTCAAGAGCTTTCTTATAAGATATACCAACATTTTCTGCTGCTTTTCTTATTGAACCAGTTTCCTCTATCTGTTTTAAAAGCTCATCTCTACCAATACCTATAATTATCTCACCATCTTCTTCAAGCCAAACTCTATATTTAATTTTTCTTTTCTTCATAATATGCTGTGATAGAAGGTTTTAATACTTTTACAACACATCCTTCACAGGTTTTTAAAGAAACTATATTTTCATCTATAGCTTTAATTTCCCCTATAAGTCCACCTGTTGTAATTACTTTATCTCCTTTTTTTAATCCTTTTAAGAACTCTTCATGCTTCTTTCTTTGTTGTTGTTGTGGTCTGTAAAGTAAAAAATAGAAAATTGCTATAAGAAGTACCATCCAAATAACAGCACTTATAATTTGTTCACCGCCTTGCATTCTTTCCTCCAATTTTTAGTTTAATATAATGGTATCATAAATTAATTTTAGCTTAATTAAGAATTCTTATGATAATTCTTTGCTTCTTTTTGTTGCTTCTTCCACGCAGTTTATCAAAGTATCTCTTATCTTGCCTTTTTCTAAAGCATGAAGACCATAAATAGTTGTTCCTGCTGGAGATGTTATTTTATCTCTTAAACTTGCTGGATGTTCTTTTGTTTCTTCTAAAAGAATTGCAGTTCCTTTTAATGTTTGAATAACAATATTTAAAGCTTGATTGTAGCTAAATCCTTGTTTTACACCTGCTTGAGCTAAAGCATCTACTATAGTTAAAATGTATGCTGGACCGCTTCCTGAAAGACCTGTAAAAGCATCCATTAAATCTTCTGATATAACAAAGCCTTTTCCAAAGCTGTTTATAAGATTTATTACAATCTCTTTTTTTTCTTCAGGAAAGTTATTTTCAAAAGATATGCCAGTTGCACTTTCTTTAACTGATGCAGGTGTATTTGGCATTATTCTAACAATATAACTTTTATTTAGAATATTTTTAATTTTCTCTATTTTTAGGCCAGCTATTGATGAAATTATTATTTTATTATCTGATATAACTTTGATTTGATTTGCAGTATTTTCAAAATCTTTTGGTTTTACTACCAAAAATATAATATCTGAATTTTTAACTAATTCTTCATTTTTTAAGCTTTTAACTTTATATTTTTTTTCTATATAATTTAGTCTTTCTTGATTTATATCTGAAACATATATATTTTCCGGATTTACAACAGATATTAAGCCTTTTAGTATAGCCTCTCCCATATTACCAACGCCAATAATTCCTATCTGCAATTTTAATCTCCTTTTAAATAATTGTTTTCCAAATATTTTATAAAATCATTTACATTATTTATATCAAATGAAGGATTAAAAGGATAATAATCTGTAATTACACCTTTTAGCTCTTCATTATCCTTTAAAAGAAGTTCTCTACTTTCTTCTTTTCTTATTACTTCAAATTTATCAAATCCTTTATACCATTTAAATCCTTCAAGTATTACTAAATCTGCCGATTTATTTACAAACTTTTCTATTATCTCATTTGGATGTAATTCTTTTTCTATTTTGTTAAAAGTTGTTATTTTGGTAGGAGAAACTAATATTACTTGATCTGCTCCTGCTTCTTGGAATTTATAACTATCTTTTCCTTCTGTATCTACTTTTGCTTTTCCTTTTGGATCATGTTTAATAGCTACTACTTTATATCCTTTTTCTTTTAGTTTTGTAATAAGCTTTGAGATAAAAGTAGTTTTGCCACTATTATGGGCACCTACAATACCTATGATTTTCAATTTTTAACCTTGAGTTTGTTTTATTAGAGTATATACTGTTTTTTTTAGATTTTGCCTTGGAACTACCATATCAATCTGGCCTTTTTCAAGTAAAAATTCTGCAGTTTGGAATCCTTCTGGTAGTTGTTGTTTAATTGTTTCTTGTATTACCCTTGGTCCTGCAAACCCTATTAAACTTTCAGGCTCTGCAATTATAATATCTCCTAAAAAAGCAAAGCTTGCAGAAACTCCTCCCATTGTAGGATCAGTAAGAATTGATATATATAAAATTCCTTCTTTATTTAATCTATTTACTGCCATTGAAGTTTTAGCCATCTGCATTAAAGATATAATCCCTTCTTGCATCCTTGCTCCACCTGATGCAGTTATAGCGATAAATGGTATCTTTTTTTCTATTGCAAACTCTGCACCTCTTACAAATTTAGCACCAACAACACTTCCCATACTTCCGCCCATAAACCTAAAATCCATAGCAGCAACAACTATTTCTCTATCATAAATATTTCCATTTGCAATTATTATTGCATCATTTAAACCGGTTTTTTTCTGATATTCTTTTAATCTATCTTTGTATTTTTTTGTATCTTTAAAACCTAAAATATCCTTTGGTTTTATGTCAGGAAATAAATCATAAGTTTTAACTTCATCTAAAAGCAGATCTACCCTTTCTTTTGCAGACATTCTAAATGTGTATCCACAATGGGGACATATCTTTAGATTTTTAATTAAATCCTGGCTGTAAAGCAGATTTTTACATTTAGGGCAGTTAATCCATTCTCCTTTTTCTATATTTAGTTTCTTTCTTCCTGTTAGCTTATCTAAGAAATCTTTTAATCCCAAGATTTACCTCATTTAGTTTCAAGTCTTGCTTTTATTTCATCTACAAGATTATTATAAATTTCCTTTATTTTCAGTGCCTTTTCAATAAATTTTTCTTCCTCTAAACTTTCAGCCATTTTTATTAAAGGTATTATTTCCATTGATATCTGATCAAGATATTCTTCTAAATCTGCTTTAAGCTCTTCTTCTGTTAAATCATCTATATTAGCCATATATGCATGGTATGTATAATTTGCAGATATTAAATGATGTTTTAACTGCTTTTCAAAATCTCCTCTATCACTTCCTGCTTTTGTAAAATCTGCCATTTTAATCCTCTATTGTTTTTAATATTAATCCTAATAAAATCTAATTTTCAGTTTATTTTCTATGTTAAATATCAGTTAAAGGATGTTTAGAAAATCCAAATTTCTGTCTATATACACTTATGGTATTTATTAATAAAGATGCTACTGTCATAGGCCCAACTCCACCAGGAACAGGGGTTATTGCAAAAGCTTTATGTTTTATATTTTCAAAATCTGTATCTCCTACTAATCTTCCGTCTTCAAGTTTATTTATTCCAACATCAACAACTACTACATTTTCTTTAACCATATCAGAAGTTATTAAATTTGGTTTTCCTACTGCTACTACTAAAATTTCTGCATTTTTTGTATGTTTTTCTAAATTTTTTGTATTTCTATGACAGACTGTAACAGTTGCTTCTTCATTTTTTAAGAATAAAAGGGACATAGGCTTTCCTACTATATTACTTGCTCCAACTATAACAACATCTTTTTTGTATGTTTCTATATTGTATTCTTTTAATAAAAGCCATATACCAAGAGGGGTACAAGGTATTATTGCATCTTTTAAGCCTGTAGCAAGTTTCCCTACATTATCAGGATGAAACCCATCTACATCTTTTTCTGGATTTATTGCCATAATTATATTTGATGTATTAATATGTCTTGGAAGTGGAAGTTGTACAAGTATTCCATCAACTTCTTCATCTTTGTTTAGTTTGTCTATTATCCTTAAAAGTTCTTCTTCAGGTGTTTCTTCTTCAAGATGTATATACATTGATTTAATTCCAACTTCTTCACATGATTTTCTTTTATTTCTTACATAAACTTGACTTGCAGGGTCATTTCCAACTAATACTACAGCTAAGGTTGGATTTCTTAATCCTTTTTTTATATATTCTTCTACTTCTTTTTTTAACTCTTTTTTTATTTTTTGGGCAACTTTTTTACCATCTAAGATTATTGCCATTTCTACTCCTTTTGAAAAACATTTTCTTTAATATCTAAACTTTCTCCAAGATCAAAAATCTTTTTTATCCTTCCAATTAAAATGTCATCATAATTTCTAATATCACATTCATAAAAAGGAACTTTATTAACTGTTATGAAAATTTTCTTAGGGTTTATTTCTATTGTTTTTCCTTCTTCTAAATTTTCAGATTTTAAATCTTTCTGATCTATAAAAAGCTCAAAATTAACAAAAATTTCGTCTTTCAATATTTATCTCTAAGGAAATTTTTCATTTAAATATTATATCTCAATATCTTTTGTATCTAAAAAGGAAGTGTCAAAAAGAATTACTTTTATTTCTTCCCCTTCTTTTATTTCATTTACTCCAATATTAACAACTCCAAAGCCATTTGCATTTACCATTCCTGTAAGTATGTTTGAACCTTGCTTTCCGAAAGGTTTAGCTATGAACTCATTATTCTTATACTCAATAGCTACTCTTATAAATTCCTGTCTATCAGCTTTTTTTCTTTTATATCCACCTTTAAGTTTTGCAGTAATTACAGGATTATAATAATTTTCATATCCCATCATTTTTTTGATAGCAGGTTTTACAAGAGTTTCATAAACAAACATACATGCTACTGGATTTCCCGGTATTCCAAAGAAAAGTTTTTCTTTTTCTTGTCCCCATATTCCAAATGCAACTGGTTTTCCAGGTTTTTGTGCTACTTTCCAGAATAAAATATTAACTCCAAGCTCTGTACATACAAAATCTTTTACTAAATCATACTCTCCAACTGATACTCCACCTGTTGTTAAAAGAATATCGCATGATTTTGCATAAGAAAGCTTTCTTTTTAAATCTTCAGGATCATCTTTTGCAAAACCTATTATGATAGGTTCTGCTCCTGTTTCTAAAATCTGAGCATATAAAGCATATGTATTAGATGTTCTTATCTGAGCATCTGAGGTAATTGGTTCTGCTAAATCTAAAATCTCATCACCTGTTGTTAGTATTGCTACTCTCGGTTTTTGATAAACATAAACAGTAGGTTTATTTACAGAAGATATTACTCCTATTTCTGCAGATCTTATCTTTTTCCTTTTTTTTATTAAAATATCTCCTTTTTTAAAATCTCCACCTTGAGGTCTAATATTTGCTCCTTTAGGAAGTTCTTGAAATATAAAAACTTTGTTATCCTCTACTTTTGTAAGTTCTTTTTGAATAACTGTATCTGCTCCTTCAGGAATAAGTCCTCCTGTGAATATATAAGATGCTTGTCCTTTTTTTATAACAGGTGGATTTCCTCCTGCTTTTGCTTCTCCTACTATTTCTAAAACTGCAGGATTTTCTTCTGTAGCTCCTTTAATATCTTCATATCTAACTGCAAATCCATCCATTCCGCTATTGTCTGCAGGTGGATTATCTCTATCTGCTACTATATCTTCAGCAAGTATTCTTCCAAGGGCATCTTTTAAAAATACTTTTTCAAATCCAAGTTGTTTTGTATTTTTAATAACTATATCTAAAGCTTCTTTATATTTAATCAAATTTTTACCTCCTGCAAGGAAATGACATTAATACCTTTTTCTTTATAAGATTTTATCGCTTCTACACAAGCATAAGCACCTCTAACAGTTGTAAAATATGGTACTTTATGCTCTACTGCCGCTCTTCTAATAAAATATGCATCTGATCTTTCTCTTTTTCCTGAAGGTGTATTTATTATTAGATGAACTTCTCCATTTTTTATTTTATCTACAATATTAGGTCTTTCTTCTGAAAGTTTGTTTACTAAGGTTGATTCTATATTATTTTCTTTTAAAAATTTATATGTACCTTTTGTAGCAAAGATATTAAAGCCTAAATCTTTTAGTTTTTTTGCTATTTCTAATATTTTTGGTTTGTCTTTATCAGCTACAGATATAAATACATTTCCTTTTTCTGGTAGGATATTGCCAGCTCCTGCTTGTGCTTTCCAAAATGCAAGACCAAAATCTTCATCTATTCCCATTACTTCTCCTGTTGATTTCATTTCAGGACCAAGAAGAGGATCAACTTCAGGGAATCTATTCCAAGGAAATACAACTTCTTTAATTGAATATCTTTTTACAGATTTATCCCAAAAGTCAGATGCAGGATGTTTTTCTTTTATTTCAAAAATTTCTGACACTATATCTTTTAATTTTTTTCCTATTAATACTTTTGATGCTATTTTTGCCAGAGGATAGCCAATAGATTTACTTACAAATGGTACTGTTCTTGATGCTCTTGGATTTACTTCAATTATATAGATTTCTCCATCTTTTACTGCATACTGAACATTCATTAAGCCTTTAACATTTAATGCTTTTGCAAGCTTTCTTGTTTGTTCTTTTACTTTTATTATTAAATCATCATCTAAGGAATAAGGTGGAATACAGGTTGCACTATCTCCTGAATGGATTCCTGCTTCTTCAATATGTTCCATTACTGCCCCAATAAGGGTATCTTCTCCATCAGATACTGCATCTACATCCAGTTCTATTGCATTTTCTAAAAATCTATCTATTAAAAGAGGTTTATCTTCTGTAACTAATACTGCTTCTTCTATATATTCAAGTAATTCTGCTGTATCATATACAAGTTTCATAGCTCTTCCACCAAGTACATAAGAAGGACGAACTAAAACAGGGTATCCTATTTTTTCTGTAATACTTATTGCTTCTTCCTTTGATTTTGCTATACCACTCTCTGGTTGTTTTAATCTAAGATTTATTATTAAATCTCTAAATCTTTCTCTGTCTTCTGCTATATCAATACTTTCAGGGGATGTTCCTAAAATATTAACTCCTGCATTTTGAAGAGGCACAGAAAGTTTTAAAGGTGTTTGTCCCCCAAACTGAACAACAACACCAATAGGGTTTTCTGATTGGATAATATTTAATACATCTTCAAAAACAATAGGCTCAAAAAAAAGTTTATCAGATGTATCATAATCTGTTGAAACTGTTTCCGGATTGCAATTTACCATTATTGTTTCATATCCTTCTTCCTTTAGAGAAAGGACACAATGAACACAAGCATAATCAAACTCAACACCTTGACCTATTCTATTTGGACCACTTCCTAAAATAATTACCTTAGGCTTTTGCCCCATAAATTCCTCCAGATATTAAGAAAAATCAGCTATTTATTTTATCAGATAATTATGGATTAATTTCTACTCTACCATTTTCATCATAAATATATAATTTCCCTTCTTCTTCATCTCTTGCTTTTTTATGGGAACCATCACAGAAAGGATATTTTTTAGAAAGGCCACACTGGCATATATAATAATCTTCCTCTTTACCTTCAAGTTTTAAAGGTTTTTTCTCTGTTAATTTTACTAATCTTGCCATTTTGATAACCTCAAAAAATTATTTTTTTAATAAATTAATTATATAATTTTTAGACTAAAAAAATATAAAGAGTTTAAATGGCTAGAGTAAAGCATTATTTAGTAAATGATAAATTTGATGATCCAGGCTTATTTATTGAGGTAGAGAATACAGGTGATTATATTCTTTTTGATATAGGTAATATACATAATTTAGATAGACATTTATTAAAAAAGGTTAATAAATTATTTATTACCCATACCCATATGGATCATTTTATTGGTTTTGATTATATGCTTAGAAATAAACTTGGGAAACAACAGATAGTTGAAATATTTGGAATAAATCCTTTAGCTTATAATGTATATTCAAAACTTCAAGGATATACTTGGAATTTAGTTGAGTATGAGCCACAAATTATTTTTAAAGTAAAACAGCTAAATGGAAAAATGTTTGAAACTTATAACTTTGACATAAAAAAAAGATTTGCAAAAGATTTTGAAAAAGAGGAACAAGTTAACTCGGATATCATTTATGAAAATGAAAATTATCTTGTAAGATATGCAGTTTTAGATCATAAAATACCTGTAATGGGATACTCTTTTATTTATAAAGATAAACTTTATCTAAAAAAAGAAAAAATAAAAGAACTTCCTTTAGTTGGCAAAGAAATTGGGGAATTTAAAAAATTCCTAGAAGATGAGAATAATAAAGGGAAAACATTTAAAATAAAAGATAAAGAGTTTAATTATGAATATTTAAAAGAAGAATATAGTTATATACAAAAAGGAATAAAAATATCTTATATTACTGATGTTATTTATTCAAAAGAGAATAAAGAAAAGATAATAAATCTTGTTAAAGATTCAGATTATCTATACTGTGAGTCTGTATTTTTAGATAAAGATAAAGAACAAGCAGCAAAAGTTTATCATCTAACAACAAAACAAACTGCAGAAATAGCCAATTTAGCAAATGTAAAAAATTTAGTTGTATTTCATTTTTCAAGAAGATATGGAAGAAATAAAGAACTTATTTTAAATGAGATAAAACAGTTTTTCCCAAATGTTAGTTAGATTTATTTTCTGTTTCTTCTTCTTTATTTCCATAATATTTTTTCATTCTTTCATCTTGTTGAGTATGTTTTTTCATATACATAAAAACACCTACTAAAATTAAAATAAAAATACTCCATCCTATTAAATGAATAATTCCTTGCATAGCTGTATATTTATGTTCTTCCATGTTAACATTACCAATAAATGGTTCCATAATTTTAAAATCTATATTCTGTAAAACTTCTAAAATATTATTTATCTCCATAATAACCTCTTTGGAAAATTTTTCTATCAATTGAATATTATAATTATATTAACAAAATTTACATTATCTTATGGAGAAAAAAATATGTTTATAACAAATCCAGAAATAGAAGCTTATCTTAAATCTTTAGTACATATAAATGATTCTGTTTTGGAAAAAATGGAAAATCTAGGACATAAACTTAATTTCCCAATTGTTGATAGATTAGTTGGAAACCTTCTTTATATAATTACACAAATAAAAAAGCCAAAACTTATCGTAGAACTTGGTTCAGGATTTGGCTATTCTGCTTACTGGTTTGCGAAAGGACTTGAAGATGGAAAAGTAGTATTAAATGACTATAAAGAAGAAAATATAAATCTTGCAAAAAAATTTTTTAAAGAAGGCAATTTATATGAAAAAGCTATTTTTGAAGTTGGAGATGCAGTAGAAAATGCAAAGAAATATAATAATATAGATATTCTTTTTTTAGACCATGAAAAATCAAGATATTTAGAAGCTATAAAGCAATTAGAAAATAATCTCTCAAAAGAAGCTATTATTATTGCAGATAATGTTTTATGGCATGGAAAAGTTATTGAAGAAGATAAAGATAAAAAAACAGAAAAAATAAACGAATTTAATGAATATATGAGTGCAAATTTTAAAACTTCTATCTTACCTTTAAGAGATGGTGTTTTGATAGCTTTAAAAAAATAACTGTTCTAATTGGAAATATATTGTCCCATTTGGGACAAATACATCTAAATCTTTTTTCCAAAAATCAAATCAAAAATTGGCATATAATTTGCACCATAAATTTATAACCTGCAGCCAGATGCACTTAATCCTGCTGCTACTAAACCTACCTTCTTTCCAGAAGGCTAAGCCTATGCTAGCCTTCTGGCCTTTTTAATAAAATTATAAATATCTTACTTTAAGAAATTTAATAAAGAAAGATCTTTATTTTGATTAAAAGAAGCTAAAAGAGCTTGATATGCTGTTTTAACCTTTTCAAGCTCTGTAATAACAGATGCATAATCTGCATCCTCAAATTTTGATATAAGTTCTGAAAACTGTGTTTTCATATACTCATTTTGAGGTTTTAAATCTTCTATAATCTTTGATTGTAAACCTATTTTGGATCTGCCAAGTAAAGCTTGATTAAATCCTTTATCAAAGTTATCTAATACATGATGCAGTCCACCTACTTTATTAATAAATGTTCCTGAATCTTGAACAGTTATTGATTGTGAAGGATCTTGTTTATTTACTAAACCAAGTCTATAAACTCCATCTTTATCTTGGAAAACAAAAGCCTCAACAGTTTGATTTGAAGGATTTGTATTTATTGCATTTACTAAATCTTGTAATGTTGTAGTGTTATCATAATTCACACTAAAACTACTACTACCTGAAGTTATTGTTAAAGTTTGGGTTCCAGATGCAGCAGAATCAATCTGAGAAGTTGCAGAACTATATCCCATATCTGATATATAACTATGTAATTTATAAAGATCTCCACTATCTATTATTTGTGTAATGTCATCAAGAGCCTTTACTATTCCTAATTTTTCAGTAGGGTTTGATACAAGTCCTGATTTTATAGTACCTATGTAAGTTTTCCCATCAAATGTAGTATTTAACTCTACACCTTTTGATACAGGAACCTTTGTTTCTAAAGTTTCTCCCTGATAATTACCATTTGTATCAAAAGGATCCAGTTGTGATTTTACACCTGCAAAAATTCTTGAATCTCCGACACTTACGTTAGCTTGTTTTATTATATAATCTCTAACACTACTAAAATAATCTTTTAAAACTTGTGCATCTTCTGCATCTAAAACACCTGTATTTAATACATGAACAATTTGAACCCTTGCTTCTTGTGATGTATTAATAATATTAGCTAAGGATGTTTCAGAAACATCCAGTATTGTCTGAACTTGATCCATATTTCTATTATATGAATCAATAGTCTCATTTATCTTTTTTAATCTTAAAGATTTAACTGCACCTAAAACATTATCTGATGGTTGTAAGATTTTTTTCCCAGAAGCAAGCTGATTAGTATATTCTTGTATCTTATTTTCTTTTTCTGCATTATATTTTATAAAGCTATCATAAAATATTATATCTGGTATTCTCATTTTTACTTACCATTAAATTTTAGTTAAATTTTATTATCGAAATTTAAATATATTTTTTTAGATTTATCCTACAAGTCCAAGTACTGTTTGTATTAATTCATCTGTAACTGCTATTATTTTAGCAGCAGATTGATATGCCCTTTGGTATTTCACTAAATTTGCAAGCTCTTCATCTAAATTAACTGCAGATTTTTCTTTTATTTTTTGATCTAAAGAATCCCTTAAAATTGTATCACTACTTAATTTATCTTTTGCATCTGATATTTTAAGTCCAAGTTCTGCTACAAATTTTTTATTATATAGTTCTTGAAATGAAGTATTTCCTAATAAATCTAAATTGGCTTTATCTGATACTTTGAATATGGTTCCGCCAATGTTAAGACCTGAAGAAGAAGTTAAATCTGTTTTTTCTTCCGGGTTAAATAATCCTTTATAACTATTTAATCCTCCTATTGAAGAAACAAAGCTACCTGTATCATTTTTTAACTCTATTGATGGAGAAAGATTTATATCCTTTGCAAAAAGCTGTAAATGCTCATTTCCTGAAGAATCAGTATAAACTTTCGCAACAACTCTACTTTGTGATGAATTTATGGTGTTTGCAATATTTGATATTGTATCCGTAGCTGAATAGTTTATTGTTGCTATTTTTTGATTATCTAAATACAAATCAAAGCTACCATTTCCAAAAGTAGTGCTTGGAGAAACACCTGTAATAGAAGTTTTTGTTGTTATCTCATTATAATCCTCTAAGGCTATTAAAGATTTTATTACTGAGTTATCAGAGTTTAAATAATTAGAATCAGATGCAGCAGCAATCTGTGTATAATCTGTTATATTTAAATCAATATTAGAGGCATCTATATATTTTAAAGAACTATCTGGGGAAATCTTAAAAAAGTCTCTACCAGTATTTCCGTTTAGATCATATCCTTGTCTATGGATTTTGTTAACAGATGCAGCAAATAAAGCAGTAAAATCATTTAAATCAGATATTTTTTTATTTATAACATCTAAAGCTCTTAATTTACCGCCAATACTTCCATTTTGAAAATCTGATGTTAAATCTATTGAATCAACTCTTACTTTTACACCTGTATTTGTAGCCTCAGCAGATAAGGTTTTAGCTTTATCATATAAAACAAGAGAATGTCCTTTTACTGTGTATATATCTACTGTATCATCTTTTCTAAAAACTACTTTTATATCTAAATAAGTAGATAAATCTTTTAAAAGTTTATCTCTTTGATCTAAGTAATTATTTAATCTTGTTTCATCATTGTGAAAAATTTTTATATTTTTATTTAATTTTGCAATAGAAGATAAAATATTGTTAACTTTTTGTATATCTTCATCCATTCCAACTTTTAAATCTTCTTTAATCTGTTTCATATTTGAGTAAGTATCTCTTATTTTTGAAATTAACTGTCTTGCTTGTGATATAACTGTTTCTCTTGCTGCAGGATCCTTTGGATCTATTGCAACATCATTAAATGAGTTAAAAAAGCTATTAATACTTTCTGAAAGACCTGTACCATGAATATCATTGAAAAAGGTTTCTACTTCAGAAAGAATATCAACATATGTATTATTACCTGAAACTTGCTGATTTAGGTTTATATATCTATTATATAAAGTATTATCAAATATCCTTTTTATTTTAGTTATACTAACACCTACAGGAACTAAGTCTTGTATTACAGGAGTTTGTCTTGAATAACCTTCTGAATCTTGATTAGATATATTTTCATTTGTAATATCTACTGCTTTTCTGCTTGTTAAAATAGCTTGACTTCCTATGGATAAAGTTCCAAAAAGGGACATAACATTACCTCTAAAAAATTTCCTTAATATTATTTATCGGCTAAAATTTATATTTTTTTATTGAAAATGCCAGATGATCCTTTTTTAGAAACCTCTCCGTAAGGATTATATTTTTCTACAGATTCTTCAAATATTGCAGAGAAAAGTTCATCAATTAAAGACATATTATTCATTGCAAGAGATAAATTTTCTTTACTTAATTTATCTATTTCTATAATAATATCCTCATATTTGGAAAAATCTTCTTTATTAAACTTAGAAAGTTTAACTAAAATTTCCTTTTTTTCTTCAATAACTTTTATCAAATCATTAGGATTATCAAGCTTTAGTAACTGCTCTTTTTCTTCTTCTAACTTATTTTTTAAGCTTTCTAATAATTTAACTAAATCCATTGTTATGATTAAATTTAAAATAAAATTAAATAAAAAGCAAGAAATAAACGAGGGGTTTATATATAATTATAATAAAGGTTAATATAATTATAAAATATTATGGGAGGATAATATGGAAAAGAAAACAGTAATAGAAGAGATAAAAAATCTTCTATCCTTAATAGAAAGTTATAAAGAAGAAGCTACAGATTTGAATATAAAAAAAGAAGGATTTTTTGCAGTTAAGAACCATTTAAAGTCGGCAGTTGATGAAAGTAAAGATGCAGTAGAAACTATATTAAATAACATAAATAAAACCATTTTAAATTTAGAAGAAATATTAAAACTAAAGGATATGTTATCCGATGATAATAAAGAAATAAAAGATAAAATTGATAGTCTTGCAAAAGAAACTATCAGTTTATTAACTGACAGTTTAACAAAACTTGAGTTTCAAGATATAGTAGGCCAAAGATTAAATAAAGTTTTAAGTTTTATAGAAGATATAGAAAAAAGTATACTAAAAGTGTTATTAATATTAGGAATAGATGAAGAAAGTTCTAAAGAAAAAAAAGAAGAACTAAAGAAAAAATTAGAAGAAATAGAATGGAAAAAAGAAGTTTCTCAAGATGATGTTGATGATATTTTAAAAGAGTTTGGATTGTAATAATTAATTACAATTAAGATAAGAGGTTATAAATATGAAAGTAAATATACCTGAAGATATGCAAGAAATTCTTAGTGAATTTTTAGTTGAGGCAGATGAGATAGTAGAACAACTTGATAATGATTTAATAGAATTAGAAGAAAATCCAGAAGATGTAAATCTTTTAAATAAAATCTTTAGAGAGATCCATACTCTAAAAGGTGGTGCTGGTTTTTTAAATTTAACTACTATAGTAGAGATAGCTCACAAAATAGAAGATATTTTTAATAAACTTAGAAACAATGAATTAAAATTAACATCTTCAATGATGGACGTTATTCTTGAAGGAATAGATAAATTAAAAGAAGGTTTAGAAAGGTTGAAAGAAGAAGATGAAATACCAGATGAAGAAGAAATTCAAGATATAGTTTTAAAACTTCAAGCCATATTAGAAGGTAAAGAAATAGAGAATAGAACCTCAGACTCTACTGAAAATAGTAAATTTTCTCAAAAAGGTTTTGAAGAATCTATAGCAAATTTTGTATTCAAAGAAGGTGTTGATGATGATATTAAAGAGTTAATCTTAAAGTTTGGTGCTAAAGATTTAGCAGAGCTTTTAGAAGATATTATTCTTCTTCCTCCAGATGAAAGACCTTCTTTAGAAACTATAGAAAAATTAGAAAAGTTAGTAAACGAAGGCAAAGATATTAAAGATCTTATTGAAATTAAAGAAACCAAATCTGAGTCAAAAAAGAAACCAAAAGAAGAATTAAAAGTCGAAGAAAAGCCAAAAGAAAAGCAAAAAGTTTCAGAAAAACCAGTAGAAAAAAAAGCTGCTGAAAAGAAAAAGAAAGCTGAGAAAAAGGAAGATGTAATAAGAGTTGATGTAGAAAGAGTAGAAACTCTAATGAATTTAGTAGGTGAGCTTGTTCTTGATAGAAACAGAATAGTTAAACTTGCTTCTATATTACATGCAGAATCAAAAAAAGAAGATAGTAATATTGAAACACTTCTAGAAGCTATTACGGCTATGAGTAGAACTGTTAGTGATCTTCAAGATGCAATAATGAAACTTCGTATGCAACCTGTTAAAAAAATATTTAGTAAATTCCCAAGAATTGTTAGAGATTTAGCAAAAAAATTAAATAAAAAAGTTCAACTAATACTTGAAGGAGAAGATACAGAAATAGATAGAAGTATTTTAGACAAATTAGAAGATCCTTTGATTCACTTAGTTAGAAATGCTATAGATCATGGTATAGAAACACCAGAAGAAAGGTTAAAAGCTGGAAAACCTGAAGTAGGAACTATAGTATTAGGGGCTTATCAAGAAGGAGATAGGATTATTATTTATATAGAAGATGATGGTAAAGGTATAGATCCAGAAAAAGTTAAACAAAAAGCCATAGAAAAAGGTTTAATTACTCCAGAGCAAGCTGAAAATATGTCAGATAAAGAAGCATATGAATTGATATTTATGCCAGGTTTTTCAACTGTTGAAAAAGTAAGTGAGGTATCAGGCCGTGGAGTAGGAATGGATGTTGTTGCATCTACAATACATGCATTAAGAGGGAATATAGAGATAGAAAGCGAACTTGGTAGAGGTACAAAGATTATTATGAAACTACCTTTAACTGTTGCTATTATTAGAACCCTTATGGTAGCAGTAAATGATAGAATTTTTGCTATTCCTTTATTCTCTGTAGTTGAGATTGTTAGATACAAGCCGGAAAATGTTAAACAAGTAGGTCATTTTAAATCTTTATTGCTTAGGGATGAGGTGTATATATTATTTAATCTAAACGAGCTTTTTGAAATAGAAGATAAAAAAGAAAAAAAATATGTAGTTATTGTTAAAGTTGGAGAAAAAAATATAGCAATTGCTGTTGAAGAATTATTTGGAGAAGAGGAAATCGTTATAAAACCTCTTGGAGATTTATTAGAAGATGTGAAAGGAATAGCAGGGGCAACTATTACAGGTGATGGTAAAGTGGTACTTATAGTTGATCCAAATTCATTAATAAATGATATGAAAAATCAATTAGTAGGAGTAATTTAAAATGATGCAGCATAATTCTGAAGAAATGCAAATAACAGGGATAGAAGAAATAAAAGAAGAAACAGTTCAAGAAGAAAGAATTATTACATTTAAGTTAAATGAAGAGCTTATAGGAATCAATATAGAAGACGTTACGAAGATAACAACGGATGTTGAAATAACACCAGTACCAAAAACTCCTATATATATATTAGGGGTAATGAATTTAAGAGGTAATATAATTCCTGTAGTATCTTTAAAAAAGATGTTTAATTTTTCGACTCAAGAAGAAAATATAGAATCAGCAACTATTTTAGTAGTAGAAACAGAATTAGGACAAATAGGTATTTCTGTTGATAATATAGAAGGTGCAGTAAAAATACATGCTACAGATATACTTCCACCTCCTATGAATGCAATAGGAATAGATCCTGAGTATATTAAAGGTGTTGTAATGTTAAATGAAGAAAAACTTCTTATACTTTTAGATGTTAAGAAAATATTTAATAGGGATAAGAGATAGGAGCTTATTATGGCTAAAAAGGATTTTTTACCTAAAATACTTGAAACAGGCTCTAACGAATTAGAAATTATTGATTTTAGAATGTATGAGAAACTTGATGATGGAAGTATTTATGAATGGGTTTTAGGTGTTAATGTAGCAAAAGTTAAAGAAGTTATCCTTAAACCTTCAAATATTGTAAAATCACCAGGACTACCTCCAGAAGCAGAAGGTATGGCAAAAATAAGAGATAAAGTAGTCCCTATTATAAATCTTGCAAAATGGATGAAAATAAAAGAGCCTTCAGAAGATGCTGGTAAATATGTTATTGTAATGGAGTTTTTAAGAGAAACAATAGGAATAATCATTCATGAAGCAAAAAGAATAAGAAGGATAAAGTGGTCAGATATAAAAAGACCTCCTGCAAGTATAGATGAAAAATTAGGTGGAAAAGTTATAGGTGTTATTGAAATAGAAAATGGGCAATTACTTCTTTTACTTGATTTTGAAGGAATATTAGATGAGCTAGGAATGATAAAAATTTTTGGAATAAAAGAAGAAGTTCCTGAAGAAGAAGTTAAAAGAAAAGGTAAATTTAAAATTTTAATTCTTGATGATTCTCCTGTTGCAAGAAAGATAATAAGAGGTATTTTAGAAAAAGATGGACATGAAGTGATAGAAGCACAAAATGGTATAGAAGGAATTGATATTTTAAATAAATTTTTAAAAGAAGCTCAAGAAGAAGGTGTAGATATTACAGATAAAATTCAACTTATAGTATCTGATATAGAGATGCCTGGAATGGATGGATTAACATTTACTAAAAAAGTAAAAGAACATCCTGAATTTTCAAAAATTCCTGTTATAATAAATACTTCTTTAAGTGATAAAGCAACTACAGACAAATCAAAAATGGTAAATGCAGATGCTCATTTAGTTAAGTTTGATGCAGCAGATCTATTAAAATTAGTACATAAATATGCAGTAATTCCTAAAAAAGGAGGAAATTAATGGCTTTACCACCACCTGATATCAAATTTTTAGTAGTAGATGATATGGCTACAATGAGAAGAATAATAAGAAGCTTGTTGGAGCAGCTTGGATATAAAAATATAGATGAGGCAGAAGATGGAGCTGAAGCTTTAAAAAAGCTAAAATCTGAAAAGTATGATTTTGTAATTACAGATTGGAATATGCCAAATATGACAGGTCTTGAGCTTGTTCAGAACATAAGACAAGACCCTGAATTAAAACATTTACCTGTTTTAATGGTTACTGCAGAAGCAAAAAAAGAAAATGTTATAATGGCTATAAAAGCAGGAGTTAATAACTATATAGTAAAACCTTTTACTGCAGGAACATTAAAGGAAAAAATGGAAAAAGTATGGGATGCTATACAGAAGAAATAATTATAGGATTTTTTTATTATGGCTGAGGAAAGTAAAAATGGTAAGCTTTCAGGATTAGAAAAAGCAGCAATATTAATATCTTTATTACCTGAAGAAAAAACAAAAAATATTTTTTCTCATTTAAAAGAATCAGAGATAGAAAAAATTGTAAAAGTTATTATTTCTTTAGAACATCCAGATAAAGAGACTATTAAAAAAATAATCAAAGAAGCATTGGATAAATTAAAATCTATGGCACCTTTGAAAGTAGCACCATCAAATATAAAGAAAATTCTTGAAGAAATTCTTCCTCCAGATAAGTTAGAAAAATTATTTGGAGAAGCTCTTACAGCAGAAGAAGGGAAAGCAATTTTTAGAGAGTTAGATAAATTAGATCCTAAGCTTATAGCAAATATCCTTCAAAATGAACATCCTCAGGTGATTGCATTAATATTATCTCAATTGAAACCTCAAAAAGCTGCAGAGATAATCCAGTATTTACCAAAAAGACTTGGAGTTACTAATGTTAGAGAAGAAGTAATAAAAAGACTTGCAACCTTAGAAAAAATATCAAGTCAGATGTTAAAAACTGTAGCAGATACATTAGAAGAAGAACTTTTAAGTATAGGAGCAGGAGAAGAAGAAACATTAAGTGGTATAGATATAGCCGCTGAAATAGTAAATTCTTTACCTAAGGACTTACAAACAGAGATACTTGAAGATCTAAGAAAAGATGACGAAAAAATAGCTGAACAGATAGAAGATAGAATGTTTAAATTTGAAGATATTATCAAATTAACCGATAGAGATATTATGGAAGTTCTTAAAGCAGTTGATAAAAATGATTTACTTATAGCTTTAAAAGGAGCCCCAGAAGAGATATTAAATAAATTTTTAAATAATATGTCTAAAAGAGCAGCTCAGATGTTCTTGGAAGATATGGAGTTATTAGGACCAGTTAAAAAATCTGAAGTTGAAAATGCCCGTAAAAAAGTTATTTTAACTATAAAAGAATTGATAGAAAAAGGTGTTATAGAGTATGGTTCTGGAGAAGAAATGATTTAAGGAGAAAACATTGGCTGAGGATTTCTTATCTCAAGAAGAGATTGATGCTTTATTAGGAGAAGAAGGAAAGGAAGAAAATAAAGAAGTACCAAAAGAATCAATAGCACCTTTTGATTTTAATAGCATAGAACATATAAAAAAAGGTGGCCTTCCCGGTCTTGAATTTATTTTAACAAAATGGATAAAATCCTTCAGAGAAGAGATAAGAAAAAAAATCCAGTCTATAGATATGACATCTATAACAGATGTTTACACTACAAAATTTAATGATTTTATGTTAAAAATACCACTTCCAGCTAGTTATAGTATATTTTCTATGAAGCCATTAAAAGATAATAGTTTACTTGTTCTTGATTCAAGATTAGTATATACAGCAATAAGTGTTATATTTGGGGGACCTCCTAAACCTTTTAAAGTAGAAGGTAAGGAGTTTACAAAATTAGAGACTAAAATAGTAAAGCAATTTGTAACAGAAATTTTAACTACGTTTGAAGTAGCCTGGGAAGATGTTTATCCATTAAAAATGGAATTAAAATCAATAGAACTAAATCCAAATCTTGCAAGGATAGTTTCACCAACAGAAAAGGTAATAATAGTACAAGTATCTATTGATTTTGGTGGATATGAAGCACCTTTTTTCTTTTGTTTTCCACAAAATATGTTTTTACCAATAAAAGATTTAATATATTCTGAAATTCCCCAGTTAGGAAAAGATTTAGCTTGGGAGAAAGATTTAGAATATAAAATAGTTCAATTAAAAGTGAAACTTTGGTTAGAACTTTGTAAAGAAAGTTATAAAATAAAAGATATTTTAAACTGGGATATAGGGACAGATTTAAGATTTGAAGTTTCTACACAAGATTTACTGAAAGTATATGTTGAAGATAAGCCTAAATTTTTAGCAAAATTAGGAAAGAAAAAAGGAAAATATGCAATAAAAATAAAAAAGTTATATGAGAAAGGAGAAAATAATGGCTGAAGAAAATCAAAATATAAATCCAGAAGAAGAATCTTCAAAGCAAGAGCAAGAAAATCAAGATTTAAATCAAGAAGACTTAGCAAAGCAATGGGAAGAAAGTTTACAACAACAGGAAAAAAAACAAGAAGGAAGTTCAGATGAAAATCAGGAAGATTTAGCTAAACAATGGGAAGAGGCTTTGCAACAACAAAATGAAGAATCAAATGATAATCAAGAAGATATAGCAAAACAGTGGGAAGAGTCTTTACAACAAGAAGAAGGAAAACCCACAGAAAAAGAAAATATTCAAGGTATAAATATTCCTGGCATAGATAATGAAAAATTAGAAATGCTTCTTGATATTCCTCTTGAAATAAGTGTAGAAGTAGGAAACAAAACTTTAACCCTTGAAGATATCTTAAAATTAAATTCAAATGCAATTGTTGAATTAGATAGGTATATAAACGAGCCTGTAGATATAAAAATAAATGGAAAATTAATTGCTAAAGGTGAGCTTTATACTGTCGAAAATAATTTTGGTATAAAAATTACCAATATTGTTACAGTACAAGAAAGACTAAAATTTTTAATGGAAAATGGTGGTGAATAAAAAATGTCAGTAAATTTTCAATCTTTATATGTTTTAGCTTCTGGAGGAGAAAGAGCTTTTGAACAGCTAAATACAATTTCTAATAATATAGCTAATGTAAATACACCCGGATTTAAAAAAATTCTTCTAAAAGAAATGAGTCAAAAGATACCAGATAATCCAGGACAATCTAAGGAACTATTTATATTCCCAAGATTTGAAGATACACCTGTAGTTTTAAGTCAAGGAAGTATAAGAAAAACAGATAATCCTTTAGATTTAGCAATTAATGGAGATGGTTTTTTCAAAGTAAAAGTTGGTAATAAATCTATCCTTACAAGAAATGGACATTTTCATATAGATAAAGATGGTTATCTAGTAGATACTAATTATAACTATATATTAGATAAACAAGATAAAAAAATAAAGTTAGATCCAACTAAAGATATAACTATCTTAGAAAATGGAGATATTTATCAAGAAGGCAATTTAGTAGCAAGCTTAAATATTTTAAATTTTTATTCTGTAAAGCCAATAGGAAGCTCTTATTATACTCCTAATGGAAATCCTAAGGATGCTAACTTTAAAGTACTACAAGGATTTTTAGAAAATTCAAATGTAAATCCTATAAAATCAATGGTTGAGCTTATTAATGCCCAAAGAAGAATGGAAATGTATGGAACAATGATGAGAAGCTTAGATAGTTTGCAACAAAAAAGTAATGAAATAGGAAAAGCTTAAAGGAGGATTTATTATGATTAGAGCATTATGGACATCAGCAACAGGTATGGAAGCTCAACAAACAAATTTAGATGTAATATCTAACAATATTGCTAATGTAAATACTGTAGGTTTTAAAAGAAGTAGAGCAAATTTTGAAGATTTAATATATCAAAACTTAAAAGATCCTGGAGTTTTAAGCTCAACAGAAACAAGAGTGCCAAGTGGAATACAGATAGGACTTGGAGTGAAACTATCTGATGTATCTAAGGAGTTTTCTCAAGGAAGTTTAAAGAAAACAGATAGACAATTTGATTTAGCAATTCAAGGAAGAGGATTTTTCAAAATAGAACTTCCAGGTGGTGGAGAAGCTTATACAAGAGCTGGAAATTTTAATGTTGATAATGAAGGTTATCTTGTGACACCTGAAGGATATAGATTAAGTCCTAATATTCAAATTACATCTCCCGAAACATTAGTTAGTGTAACTATTAGTGAAAATGGAAATGTTATTGCTGTAAGGAATCAAGGTGGAACTCAAACTACAGAGGACTTAGGACAAATAAAATTATATAGATTTATAAATCCTTCAGGTCTTCAAGCAGTAGGACAAAACTTGTTCAAACAAACAGATGCTTCAGGAGATCCTATAGAAGGAGATCCAAATACTGATGGATTTGGGAAAATAGCTCAAGGTTTTCTTGAAATGTCTAATGTTAACATAGTAGAAGAAATGATAAATCTGATAGTAGCTCAGAGAGCTTATGAAATAAATTCAAAAGGTATTACTACTGGTGATGAAATGCTTAGAACAGTTAGTACACTTAAAAGCTAAACTTTTTTTAATTTTACTATTAATAATATTTAATTTCTCTTATGGAAAAATAATTATTGAATTTAAAGGAGTTTCTTACGTAGATTCTCCTTCTATTACCTTAAAAAATATAGCAACTGTAAAATCTGAGAACAGAAATCTTTTAAACTACTTGAACTCTATTAAAATAACAGATTTAAAAAAAGAAAAAGAAAGAATTTCAAAAGATTTAGTATTAAAAAAACTTGAAGAAAATTATATATCACCTACGGATATAGTTATAAAAGGTAATTTTACAATAGTAGTAATAAAAAAAACAAAAGTAGATCAAGCTTTTCTTAAAGATGAAATAAAAAAATATATATCAAATCGTTATAAGAATATTAAAATAGAAAATGTAAATATACCTAAGGTTAACTTAATATTTCTTGGCAAACCTAAAATAAAATTTGAAGAAAAAAGAAAAACAGATAGATATATATATTTTGATATTTATATTAATAACAAAAGAATTTCTGCTACAACAAGGTATTATCAAGTAAAAAAAATAGTGATTGCAAAGAAATTTATTCCAAAAGGAAAAGAAATAACCTTAGATGATATAAAATTAGCAGAACATAAAATAAAAAAAGATGAAAGATATTATTCAAATATAGAAAATGCTATTGGAAAGAGAGCAAAATATAGTATAAAAGAAGGAGAAGCAATTACATATAAGAATATAGAAGATATTCCATTAGTAATAAGAAATACTAATGTAGAAGTGATATATATACGAAATGATTTTATAGTAAAAATTATTGGTAGAGCTCTACAAAATGGTAAGTTAAAAGATATAATAAAAGTTAGAAATTTATCTTCAGGGAAGATTATACTATGCGAAGTTATTGGAAAGAACAAAGTAAGATTTATATCTGGAAGGGATTAGCTTTAATAATTGGATTAATTTTTATAAGTTCTTGTAGTTCAAAAAAGGAAGTATATAAACCTCTTTTTAATCCAAAACCTCCAGATATAAAAACAGAGAATATAAAAAGATCTGATGGATCTCTTTATACAGGTTATGACAACCTATTTTCAGATGATAAAGCAAGAAAAGTAGGAGACGTAATTACAATATTAGTTCAAGAAAATATTACAGGACAAGGAAGTGCAAATACACAATCAGATAGAGATTCAAATGTAAATTTAGATTTTCCTTCCCCAACATTAATGGGTAAACCTATTGTTAATAAAACACCTATTGCAGGAGTAACTGCAGGTTCAAAATCATCATTTAAAGGATCAGGGGATACCCAAAGAAAAGCAAAACTTATTGCTACTATAACTGCAAGAGTTATTAAAGTCTATCCAAATGGAAATTTATTTATAGTTGGTAAAAAAATAATAAAAATAAATGAAGATACTCAAGTATTAAGAATATCTGGTATAGTAAATCCAAATTATATAAATCAGGATAACTCTGTATTATCAGATAAAATATCAGATATGTATGTTGAATATAATGGTAAAGGATTTATAGCAGATAATCAAAGACCTGGCTGGCTTGCAAGATTTTTAGTAAAAATATGGCCATTTTAAGGTATAGGTATGAAGAAGATTATATTTTTATTTATTATTGCTTTCACATTTTCAGCTTTAGCAGAAACAGAAGTAAAAATAAAAAATGAAGTCAATGTTGTTGGCGTTAGACCTAATTTCTTAGTCGGATATGGTATAGTAGTTGGTTTAAATGGAACAGGAGATGGTACTACAAGTAGATTTACATTATTAAGTATTGCCAATATGCTTAGAAAAATGGGAATATATATAGATCCTGCACAAGTAAAAACAAAAAATGCAGCTGCTGTAATTGTAACTGCTTCTTTACCACCTTATGCTAAAAGTGGTATGAGATTTAACGTAAATGTTGCATCCTTAGGAGATGCAAAAAATATTGGAAATGGAGTTTTAATAAGAACTCCTTTAATGGGACCTGATGGAAAAATTTATGCTTTTGCACAGGGGCCTGTTTCAACAGGTGGAGGATTTTCAGAATCTAATAAAGGTGGAAAAATTCAAAAAAATTTCCCAACTACTGGAATTATAGTAAATGGAGGAATAGTAGAAAGAGATTTACCTTTTAACTTTGAAAATAAGAAAGAGATAGTATTAACACTGAAAAATCCTAATTTTGATACTGCAACCAAAATAGAAAAATCTATAAATAATTATTTTGGAGCAAAAATAGCTAAAGCTATAGATGTTTCAACTGTAAAAGTAGAAATTCCATCAGAGATAAAAGATAAAGTTGCTTTTTTGAATGAAGTATTAAACCAAAAAATAACAGTAAGCAATGATCCTGTTGTCGTTATAGATGAAAGAACAGGAACAGTTATAATGGGTGGAGATATAAAACTTGATACACCTATTTATGTTTCTCATGGAAATATTTATGTAGAAGTTACTAAAACCCCTGTTGTTTCTCAACCTCCTCCTCTTTCTGCAGGGGCAACAGCAACTACTACACAGGTAAAAACAAACATAAAAGAGGAAAAAGGAAGAATTTTTGGTATTAAATCTCCTACTTTAAAAGATTTAGTAGATGTTTTAAATACAGTAGGAGTATCTCCAAGAGACTTAATAGCAATTATACAAGCTATAAAAGAAGCAGGGAAAATACATGCGAAAATAGAGGTAATGTAAATGAAAATAACATCTAATAATGTAAAAGCTTACTGGGATATTCAAAATTTAGATACAAAAAAAGATATTGATAGTGTAGCTAAAGAGTTTGAAGCTATGTTTATAAGAATGATATTAAAAGAATTTAGAAAAACTATTCCTGAAGGTATATTTAATAGCTCTTTTTCTTCAAAAATGTACTTAGATATGTTTGATATGCAGATAGCAGAAAAAATTTCAGAATCTGATTCTGTAGGATTGAAAGAATATATAAAAGAAGCTATATCTAAGTATAATATGTATTCTACAGAAAAATAATGGAAAATATATTACCTATTTTTCTGAAGTTTCAAAAATATTCAGATGTAATAGTTATAGTTTTAATCCTTGCAATACTTGGAGCAATGGTTCTCCCTGTCCCACCATTGCTACTTGATATACTTTTAACATCAAGTATTACTTTTTCTTTAGTTATATTAATGTCAGTTATTTATATAAATAATCCTCTTCAACTTTCTTCTTTCCCTTCTTTACTTTTACTTGCAACTCTTTTTAGACTTTCTTTAAATGTAGCTACTACAAGAAGAATTTTACTACATGGAAATGAAGGTGTTGATTCTGCAGGACAAGTAATAAAAGCATTTGGAGAATTTGTAGTAGGGGGGAATTATATAGTTGGTATTATAGTTTTTATTATACTTGTAACAATTAACTTTATAGTTATTACAAAAGGTACAGAAAGAATATCTGAAGTGGCAGCAAGATTTACCTTAGATGCTATGCCCGGTAAACAAATGGCAATAGATGCAGATTTAAATGCTGGAATTATTGATGAAAGAGAAGCTCAAAAAAGAAGAGAGCAGATACAGCAAGAAGCAGATTTTTACGGAGCTATGGATGGTGCAAGTAAGTTTATTAGAGGAGATGCAATAGCAGGAATTATAATTACCTTAGTAAATATTATAGGTGGTATTGCCATAGGTATTTTTCAACATAATATGGATTTACAGTCTGCTTTAAAAACTTTCACTATATTGACTGTTGGTGATGGCCTTGTATCTCAAATTCCTTCATTAATAACTTCAACAGCAGCAGGCTTGATGGTAACAAGAGCAGTAGCTAAAGAAAATTTAGGCTTTGAAATTGTAAAAGAACTTACTTCATTCCCAAAAGCTTTATATATGGCTGCTACTGCTTTATTTATAATGGGAATTGTTCCTGGTATGCCAACAATTCCATTTTTCTTACTTGGAGTAATACTTGCAATAACAGGCTATATGATGCAAAAAAGTTTAATAGAAAAAGAAAAAATGGAAGAAGAAGAGAAAGCCAAAGAACTTTTAAAAGAAGCTCAAAAAGAAGAAGAGGAAGAAGAGATAGATATACAACCTGAACCTATAACCTTTGAGATAGGATATGCTCTAATTCCTTATGTAGATGAATCTCAAAATGGTGAAGTAATAAAAAGAATTAAATCTTTAAGAAAACAGTTATCAAAAGAACTTGGTCTTATAATACCATTAGTACATATTAAAGATAATTTGGAACTAAAACCAGGAGAATATAGAATATTAATAAGAGATATAGAAGTAGGAAAAGGAGAGATAGAACCAGATCATTTGCTTGCAATAGATACAGGAAATACAAAAGGTAGTATTGAAGGTAAAAAGACAAAAGAACCTGCTTTTGGACTTGATGCATACTGGATTAAACCAGAATTAAAAGATAAAGCAAAAATGCTTGGATACACAGTAGTTGATATTCCTACTGTAATTATTACCCATTTATCAGAAGTAATAAAAAATCATGCATATGAAATTTTAGGAAGAGCAGAAACAAAAGAGCTTGTTGATACAGTAGCTAAAAAACATCCAATAATTAAGGATATTGTTCCAGATCAAGTACCTTTAAATATTTTACATAGAGTCTTACAAAATCTTCTTAAAGAAGGAGTACCAATTAAAGATTTACTTACAATAGTAGAATCTTTATCTGACAATATAGTTAAAACTAATGATCCTGATTTATTAACGGAGTTTGCTAGACAAGCATTAAAGAAAGTAATTACAAAGCAATATGCAACAAATGGTACTCTATATGCAGTTAGCTTATCACCAGAAATAGAAAATAAAATCCTTGAAAAAATTAAAGAAGCAGAAGGGGATCTACCTCCATTAGATGTAGGGTTTATTCAAAACTTAGTTAACCAACTTTCCCAATCTGCCGAAAAATTCCTTATGAATCAGGCAAAGCCAGTATTAATTACATCTCCTGTAATTAGGAGATATGTAAAACAGATTATAGAACCATACTTGCCAAATTTTGCTGTTTTATCGTATAGTGAAATTGATCCAAAAATTAAAGTAAATATTTTAGGTTCGGTGAGATAAAATGGAAATTAAAGTTTATGAAGGAGAAGATTTACAAAATCTAATAGATACGGCAAAACAAGAACTTGGAGAAAAAGTAAGAATCTTATATTATGAAGAATATTTTGAAAGAGTATGGTGGTTACCTTTAAAGAAAAAGAAAAGATATAAGCTATTTGTAGAAAAACAACAAGAAGAAGAAAAAAAACCAGAAATTGATTTTGATGAAATTATGGAAAAAATGGAATCTTTAATAGAAGAAAAAATAAAACAAACATATCCTATTACTGAAAAAACTGATATTGGAGTTAAATCAGATATAGAAGACTTTAAAGAATTTACAGGAGAAGCATTAGATCTAATAAAACTTTTAACAGAGAAAGGAGTTCAACCAGATGTAGCTAAGAAAGTTATAGAATCTGCTTGTGGTTTAGATATTGAATCAGGAAAAATGGATTTAAATACATCAACTTATGAAGAAGCATTAATAAAAGGAATTGAAGAAAATATTAAATTTTCTGTAGATTTTAATGTTGAAAATAAAGATAATAGTTTTAGAGTTATATCTTTTGTAGGACCTACAGGAGTAGGAAAGACAACTAATTTATTTAAAATAGCATCAAATTTTATTCTAAACAAAAACCTAAAAGTTGGAGTAATATCTACCGATACTTTTAAAGTAGGTGCTATACAGCAAGCAAGATTTTATGCAAATATTTTAAATATACCCTTTTATACAACTGCAGATTCTAAGAATTTAAGGGAAACATTATTTAAAATGTCTGATATGGATTTTGTTTTTATTGACACTGTTGGAAGAAGTCATTATGATGCTTGGAAATTAGGAGAAATCAAAGAAATTTTAAAAGGAAGTGTTGATTGGTTAGACAGCGTTTTAACAATAAGTTGTAATTTTAATTATCAAGAAGCTATAAATGTAATTAACAATTACAAAAGATATTTTCCAATAAAATATATTCTCTTTACAAAAATAGATGAGACTTCCACGCCAGGTATACTATTAAATATTCCAATAAAAACAGGATTGCCAGTTTCTTATATAAGCACAGGACAAAAAGTACCAGAAGATATAAAAATATTAACACCAAAATTAATAGCTTCTTACTTATTAGAGGATTTTAATGAATGAGCAAGCAAAACAGTTAATAGAGCTTGTAAATAAGAAAAATGCAGAAATAAATAGTAAGTTTATATCTATTACATCAGGTAAAGGTGGAGTAGGGAAAACAACATTTGCTACTAATTTTGCTTATATACTGGCTAATAAATTTAATAAAAAGGTTCTTCTTATTGATGCAGATATGGGTATGGCAGATGTCCATATAATATTAAATATTAGACCTGAAAATAATATAAAAAATCTATTAAGTGGTAAAAAACCTTCAGAGGTAATAATAAGAACAAGAGGAATAGATATACTCCCAGGTTTTTCTGGAATAGAAAGTATTAGCGATCTTGAAGATTATGTAATTGCAAGGTTAATACAAGATTTATCAAATTTTTCCCAAAAATATGATTATGTAATTATAGATACAGCTGCAGGAATAAGTACAAAAGTAAGTTCATTTGTAAGGGCATCAAGCAAATCTTATGTAATATTTACCCCAGAGCCAACCTCTTTAATGGATGCTTATGCTTTAATAAAATCTTTATACAAAATTTATAGATATGGTAATTTTAAATTAGTTGCAAATATGTGTAAAAATAAAAATGAAGCATTAAACAGCTATGAAAGATTAAATAATTTGGCAAAAAAATTTTTAAATAAATCTTTTGAGTTTCAAGGATGGGTATTATTTTCTCAAAATGTACAAAAAGCAATAAGACAGAAAAAGCTAATATCTGAAGAATATCCTTCTGATGATTTTGTAAGAAATTTAATTAACATTGCATCAAAAGAAACTCAGGAAAAAATAGAAGTTTCTGATGAAAGTTTTTGGCGTAAAGTTTTGAAATTCTTAAAAAATAAATAAGGAATTATGCAACTAACAAAAGAAGAAAAAGATAAAATCATCTTAGATAATTTAAATCTTGTAAAGAAAGTAGCAAGTAAAATCTATTATAGAATTCCAAAAGGAGAAATAGATTTTGATGAGCTTGTAAATATAGGCGTAATAGGTTTAATGAAAGCATTAGATAATTACGATGAAGATAAAGCAAAATTCTCAACATATGCATATATAAGAATTAGAGGTGAAATTTTAGATTATTTAAGGAGTATAGATATTGTTCCAAGAGGTATAAGAGATAAAATAAAAAAAGAAGAAAAACCTATTGATGAAATCATGGATATGCCTCTTTCAAATTCAGCAATATTTCTAAGTATAGAAAAAGCAATAGGTAATAGTGAAAATTTAAAATTCGTAGATACTTTAAAATCAGATATGGAATCCCCGGAAGAGTATGCACAAAAAGTAGAATTAAGAGAAAAAATAGAGGCAACCTTAAATTTATTAACGGAAAACGAAAAAAGGGTTATTCAGATGATTTTTTTTGAAGAAAAAGATTTAAAGGAAATTTCAGAAAAACTAGGTATATCCATAGGTAGAATTTCACAGCTCAAATCTCAAGCTATAAAAAAACTTAAAAATATATTTAAATATTAAAAGTTATTGACGAAATATAATCCATAAGCTAAATTAGTCATATAAATTATGAATACTGTAAAAATAAAAAATCTGCTTTTAAATAAGCTATTTATAAAAGAAACAAAAAAATCTAATAAGCCTGTAAAAATAAAATTTGAAGAAGCATTAGATTTTTTTACAAAAAAAGAATTCCTAAAGAAAACGAGTAAAGAAAATACAAATGATTATATAAAGTATTTCAAAAACTACCAAAGAAATTTGATAATAAATAAAAAATATAATAAATCCTATAAAGAAAACATTGACGATAATAAAATCCTTAAAATCACTGAAAAAAAGAACAACCTAAAAACAAATGAAAGAACTTTTAGGCTACTAAATAAGAAAAATAAAAGAATAACTAATCAAGATAAAATTGAAAATTTCTTAAAGTCAAAAAAAACAATAAATATAGCTAATGAAAAACATTTAACTAATATTGATAACAAATCTAATAGTAAAAATATAAATATTATCTCAATTGAAAATAACCAAACTATAAAGAATACAAAGGACTTAAAAAACACTGAAAATAAAAGAATAATTTATCAAGATAAAACAAAAAATACTTTCAGTACTAATGAAAGATACTTTAATAATATTAATAATTCTAATGATTTTATCTCAAGTAAAGGCAATAAAATTGTTAAAAATATAGGAAAATTAAAAAATACTGAAGATATAAAACTAAATTTTACCAATAAAAATAATCAAGATAATAAAATTAGCTTTAAAATTTCTGATAAAAAAATAGAAAAAATTCTTCAACATCAAGAACCTATAAATAACAATATATTAAATATAGAGAATCATATAAATAAAACTTCTAAAAAACAAAAAGATTTAAAAATAGACAAAGGCTTAAAAGATAAACAACTTTCATATAATGAAGAACAGGAAAATTTACCATTAATTAATTTAATTAATACTGGAAATGTTAATTCAAAACACAAAACTACTAAAATTAAAACAGCACATACAAAAATCAATTTAGAAAAGCTAAAAACTCACAAATCCGTAATTATTTATAATCCTGAAATTAAAAAACAAACAGATAATTCTAATATTTCTTTTTCAAAGTTCATAAAAAAACAATCAAATACTAACTTTAACTTATCTAATAATACTTTATTTTTAAATAATTTAAATCTTAATCAGAAGATTAAGTCTACTAAAAAAACAGAAGTTAATGTTTCTAAAACTATAAAACAGTTAGCAGATATAATAAAATCAAAAACTATAGTAATTAATAAGAAACATATAAATAATAAAGGAAAAGTTTATCCAACAGATAATAATATACATCAGCTAAAAGCTAAATATTATAATAAACATAAAAGTTATTTTTATTTTTCAAAAATAGATAAAAATTTTAGTTGGAAAGAAGATAATCAAGCAATATCAACTAAAGAAAATATAAATAACTCTTTTAATGAGATTAATAAAAATATACCTACAAACCTTATAACTCAAAATATACAAAAAGAATTGAAGAAAACATATAAAATTGAAAACGATAATACTCAAGCATCCATTTCAACTAATAATGATTTTTCCTTTGATCAAGGGTTAGATAATAATTTTGAGATTCAACACATAAATCAAGCAGAAAAAATAGAACATATTCAGTCTTTAAAAGAGAATATAAATAAACTATTGTCAGTAAAATTAAATATTGAAAATATATCTATTAGGGCAAGTTTAGTAAATCAAAAACTTAATATTGCCATATATACTCAAACCTTTGGAGATATAAAAACAATGAAAGAAGAAATAAAATCTATAATACAAGAATATGGTTTTAAAGAGTATAAGCTTGAAATAAAATCTAAAGATGAAAAAATATCTTTAAATTCAAAAGGTAAAGCCAGAGAAATAAATGTTAAAGTATAAATTTTTACTTATAGTAGTTATCACAGGTATATTCTTCAATTTAGCATATTCAGTAGAAAAAAAATCGGAAAATTTAAATTTAAAGAAATTATACAATCAAGCATTTAGAGAATATAAAATAAAAGATTATTATTCAGCTATAGATGATTTATATAAAATTATAAAATACCCAAAAAGCCCTTATTATGCTCCTTCTTTATTTTTACTTAGTAAGATATATATAAGTATAGGAAGAAAAACAGGAATTAAAACATACCTAACAGCTGGATTATATTTTTTAAACCTTTATTTAGGAAAGAAAAAAAAGGTAGGTTGGGATTACTATTATACAAAAGGAAATTTATATGAAGTTTTGGGCTTTTATGAAAGAGCAATGTTTTTTTATAAGACATCCTTATTCATGACAAAAGATAAAAATAAGTATTATAAATCTCTTATTGGAATTCTTAGAACTGCTATATGGTATAAGAAATTAGATATAATAACACAATATGCAATTAAACTAAGTGCAAAAAAGTTATTACAAAATATACAAGACCCAGAAGTTAGATTTTTAAAAGGACTACTTCTTTTCCAAAATGGTAAATACAATGAAGCTTATAAATATCTTTATAAAACATATAAAGAGTTTGAATCTTATCTTATAGATAACCCTGAATTTTATTTTGTAGTTGCAGAAAATATGTATAGAATTGGAAAATTAGATTTTGCAAAGCAGTTATTTAGAAGAATAGTAAGTATTACCCAAAATCAAGAAATAATTAGAAAGTCTATGCTTAGGCTTGGTGATATAGACATAATACAAAAAGATTATCCAACAGCTTTTAATCATTATTATTATTTAGCAAATAATTATAAAAAAACAAAAGAAGCAACAATTGCTAAACTTAAAATAATTGGCTATAGGAATATTCCAGAATTTAATAAAAGAATCTTAAGAGCAAAAGATGAATGGTTAAAAGAACCTTTTAGGTTTGTATATTTTATCCTTATAACAAATAGAAATAACTCAGTTGGTAGATATGCTTTAGCAGATTTTGGAAATTTTATATTTAAATATAACTCAAAACTGCTTTATGATAAATTGTCTTGGGAATTATCAGTTCTTGAAATTGCAAGATTTAATTACCAAGAAAGAGAGTATATAAGAAAATTATGGAAAAAAGATTTACTAAATATTGAACCTAAATGGCTCTGTTTAGTATTTTCTTCAAATAAAAGGTTTTTTTATGAAATCTTTAATAAAGAATTCCTAATTAAAATATCACAAAGAGTTTCAAGCTGTAATAATAAATATAAAATAGAAATTTTGAAATTCTTAGTTGATAAATATAAAGATGATAAATCTAAATTTTTATTAGGAAAAGCATATTTTGAGATAGGAGAATATAAAAAATCTTTAAACATATTAAACAAAATAATAAAAAAAGATTGTAAAACAAATATATTAATTTCAAAAAATTATATAATGCTTGATAAATTGGAAACTGTAAAAAAACACCTTCCTAAAATTAGAAAATGTAAAGAAAAAGAATCTTCAATAATCTTAGCATCATATAAACTTTATAAAGATGATATAAACAATGCCTATAAGCTATTTTATAGGAATTTAGACTTAATTAAAGAAAAATATAAAAATTCTTCTTTCTATAAAAAAGTTTTAGATATGTTTGCAAATAAAACAATAAATTTTGGAAATTATAATTTACTATATCAAGTTTTAAGTAAGTTATCCGAAACTTATAAACAGGATTGCAATATAAATAGCTGGTACTTAATAACAAAAATAAGAATAAACAAGATAAATAACATAGATGAGATATATAAAAGAATAAGTAGTTGTAATAACAAATGGGCTAATATAGCTAAAAATATTTATCAAGATTTCAGGCTTTTTCAGGAGGTAAAAAAATGAGCTTTTTATTTAATGATTTAGATAAAGTTTCAGAAAAAGCATCATATTATTTAGAAAGAACAAAAATTATTCAAAGTAATATAGCAAATGCAGACACACCAAATTATAAACCTAAGGATTTAGTTTTTGAGAAAGTTTTAAATGAACAGATAAAACTGAAAAAAACAGATCCAAAGCATATATCTCCAGAAATAAAAAATGAGACTAAATTAAAAGTTGTAGAAGATGGATATTATAGTGGATATGATAAAAATAAAGTAGATGTTGATCATGAACTGGCTAAATTAGCTGAAAGCTCAATAATGTATAAAACATTAATAGAGATTATGAAAAAAGATTTTGGCAGATTAAAGTATGCAATTAAAGGGAGGTAAATAAGTGATGCTTTTTAAAGGATTAGAAATATCTATGACTGGAATGGAAGCACAAAAAGTAAGAATAGATATAATATCTAGTAATATTGCTAATGTAAATTCAGTAAATGAAAAAAATGGACAACCTTATAGGAGAAAAGTCCCAGTATTTCAATCTATATTAGATAAAGAATCAAATATTCCTTTGTATAAAGTAAAAGTAGCAAAAATAGAAGAAGACAAATCACCTTTTAAACTTAAATATGATCCTAACAATCCTCTGGCAGATAAAAATGGATATGTTAAACTTCCAAATGTTGATCCTTTAAAAGAAATGGTAGATATGATGTCTGCAGCAAGAAGTTATGAAGCAAATCTTACTGCATTTAATACTCATAAAAATATGTTAATAAAAAGCTTAGAAATTATTAAAGTATAAGTTTGGAGGATTTAGTTATGAAAATAAATGGGCTTGGTGAAAATTTTTTAATAGATAATCCAGTAAAGAAGCAAGAAGATAACTCTTTTGGTAAAATGTTAGAAAACTTTATTGCAGATGTTAATAATGATTTAAAAACAGCAAAAGTAGCTAAAGAAAAAATCCTAAATGGTGAAGTTAAAAATATGGAGCAACTTCTTTATCAAATAGAAAAAGCAGGTATATCTTTTACATTAATTACAGAGATTAGAAATAAAGCCCTTGAAAGTTATCAAGAAATAATGAGAATGCAGGTATAAAATTGGCATCACCTTTAGATAATATAAAAGGGAAACTTCCGGAGAGCTTACAAAAATATTTAGAAGCTAAATATATAGCTATTGGTCTTATCGGCCTTGCTATATTAAGCATTTTAGGATTTATAATTTTCTCTACATCTTCCAAGCAGGATTATGCAGTTTTATATACTAATTTAAGTCCTGAAGATGCAGGGCAAGTTTTGACAGTTCTTCAAGAAGAAAAAATTCCATATAAAGTTGAAGGAAATGGAAGTATTATACTTGTACCAAAAGATAAAGTTTATGATGTAAGATTAAAACTTGCAGCAAAAGGTATTCCTTCAGGAAGTACTGTTGGATTTGAAATATTCAAAGAACCTAAAATGGGTATTACCCAGTTTCAAGAAAATGTTAATTATCTTAGAGCATTAGAAGGAGAGTTAGAAAGAACTATAAATCAGCTTGATCCTGTAATTGCTTCAAAAGTTAATATTGCTCTTCCAAAAGAAAGTATTTTTGCAAGAGAAGAAGATCAACCAAAAGCATCTATTTTAGTAAAGTTATTCCCAGGTAAAGATTTAACTCCTGAACAGGTAAAAGCAATAGTTTTTTTAGTTTCAAGATCTGTCCCAAAATTAAAACCTGAAAATGTCACTGTTGTAGATAATAGAGGTAGAGTTTTATCAGATTTAATAGAACAAGATGAAACAGCAAAAGCAGACAAAACTGTTCAACTAAAAACAAAATTAGAAAAACAGATAGAAAGAAATATCCAGTCTATGTTATCTCATGCATTAGGATATGGTAAAGTTGTAGTAAGGGCTACAGTAGAACTTGAGACAGGAAATTTAAAACAAAAAGATGAGATTTATGATCCAGATAAAACTGCAGTAGTTAGTGAAAGAAGAATAAAAGAAGAAAAGAAAGTTAAAGAGAAAAAAGATTATGGTCCCCCTGGAACCTCTACAAATGTACCTCCAATTATGGATTTAGGAGAAAACAACAATATTCTTGAAAGTAAAAAAGAAGATAGAACAAGAAATTATGATGTATCAAAAAGTATAATAGCAAAAACCCAACCTATTTTTAAAATAAAAAAAATTAGTGTTGGTGTATTAATAGATGGTAAATATCAAGAAGTAAAAGATAAAAATGGAAATATTACCTATAAATTTATACCTCGGTCTCCAGAAGAAATAAAACAGTATGAGGAACTTGTAAAAAGTGCTATAGGATATGATCCGAAAAGAGGAGATAAAGTAACTGTTGTAAGTGTTCCATTTGAGATGAAACCTCAAGCTACCATAGCAGAAAGTAAACCTTTATCCTTAAAAGAAATTATTATTATAGCCTCTCTTGCTATTGTTATATTAACACTACTTTTATTAATATTAGCTATATTCTTAAAATCAAAGAAAGCAAAAACTCCTGCTCCATCCTTAGGAGCAGAAGGTATTGGATATGGCGGACCCCAAGCAGAAGCTTTAGCAGCAGTATCAGCAGCCAAAGAAATGGAAGAAATAAATATTGATAAAGATCCAGATTATATTAAACTATTAAAAATAGCTGATGAAAATCCAGAAATAATAGCTACATTAATAAGATCCTGGTTGAAGGAACAATGAACTTAAGAATTGAAGACTTTGATTTTGAAAATAGAGAAGAAAATATAGATATAAATCAAATTAAAGCAGAATATGAAAAAAAGCTAAAAGAAATATCAAAACAGAAGTTTGAAGAAGGATATAAAAAGGCAATAGAGGAAATATCAAAAGAAAAAGAAGAATTTTATCAAAATATATTAAAAGAAAAAGAAACTCAGTTACTTAATAATTATAAATCTGAAATAGAAAATATAAAACAAAACTGTGAAAAAGAAAAAGAAAATCTTTTAAAACAAATTCCAGCTCAAATAGAAAATTTAAAAAATGAGTATACTAAAAATATTACAGATATTATTTTAAATAGTTTAGAAGAAATTTTAAATTTATTATTTATAAATCCAAATAATATAGAATTTTTAAAAGAAAAAATTCTTGAAATTATAAATGATTTTGAAAAAGAAAAAGTAGTAAAAATTTTAGTAAATAAAAATTTAATAAAATATTTTGAAAATTTCCCTTATAAAGTAGAAGAAGCAAATATACCTGAGGGAGATTTTATAATTAAGTTTGATAAATTTTCTATAGAAAGTAGTTTTAAAGAAAAAATGGAAAGTATAAAAAATGAGCTTATTAGAGAACTTAAAAAGCATTCATAGATATGTGATAACAGGTGAAGTAAAAAGTGTTGTTGGACCATTAATAGAAGCATATCTTCCGAGAGTTTCTGTTGGAGATGCTTGTCAAATAGATGATAAATTTGAAGCCGAAGTTATTGGTTTTAAAGAAGATAAAACACTGCTTATGGTTTTTAATGATACCTATGGTATAAAAGTAGGAAGTAAGGTAAAAACAAAGGGATATTTTCCTTATGCTAAAGTAGGGGAAAAATTAGTTGGAACAATAATTGATGCTTTTGGTAACCCTTTAAATAAAGAGAATTTAATATTAGAAGATAAAATTAACCTAAAACTTGAACCTATAAATCCTCTTTTAAGAGAAAGAATAGATGAGCCTCTTGATACAGGAATTAGAGTAATTAATAGTTTATTTAGTATTGGAAAAGGCCAAAGAGTAGGACTTCTTGCAGGAGCAGGAGTAGGAAAAAGTACATTATTAGGAATGATAGCTAAATTTTCTTCTGCAGACTTAAATGTAATAGCTTTGATTGGAGAAAGAGGAAGAGAAGTTAGAGAGTTTGTTGAAGACAATTTAGGAGAAGAAGGATTAAAAAGATCTATAGTTGTAGTTGCAACTTCAGACCAACCACCTCTTACTAAAATAAGAGCTGCTTATGCTGCCAATGCAATAGCAACTTATTTTGCAAATAAAGGTAAAAATGTAAACCTTTTATTTGATTCTTTAACAAGACTTGCAATGGCTCAAAGAGAAATAGGCTTAATAGTAGGTGAACCCCCTACAACAAAGGGATATACACCATCTGTATTTAATTTACTTCCTAAAATCATAGAATCTACTGGTAAATTTAAAAAAGGAAGTATTACAGGATTTTATACAGTACTAGTTGAAGGAGATGATATATCAGCAGATCCTATTGCAGATGCAGCAATAAGTTTCTTAGATGGACATATAGTCCTTTCAAGAGAAATAGCTAATAAAAGAATATATCCTGCAATAGATATATTAAAAAGCATAAGTAGACTAATGCCTCAACTTGTTTCTTCCGAAATAATGAAATATCAATCAATAATAATGGAAATGGAAAGTATGTATAAAGAAGCAGAAGATATGATTAATTTAGGACTTTATAAAAAAGGAACAAATCCGAAAATAGATATTGCCATAAAATTTCATGATGCTATTATTAATTTTATAAAGCAAGATATTAACGATAAAATAAATTTTGAAAAAAGTATACAAAGTTTAAAAAATTTAGCAAAAGATATAATAAAGGAAGGTGAAAGATATGGCATTAGATGGTATTAATACAATAGAAGGGGTAAATGGAAAAGAAATAACAGTTGTAGATTCGGGATATGATAATTCTAAAATGAGTAATGATGACTTTCTTAAAGTCCTATTAACTGATTTGCAATGGCAAGATCCTCTTGAAGCTAAGGATATATCTCAGTTTATAGAAAATACAGTAAAATTAAGAGAAATGGAAGTTTTAAATGATTTTCAATCTACTATAGAAACATTAAAAAAAGCTAATGAATCTAATGCCTTAGTTTATGCATCTTCTCTTATAGGCAAAAAAATACTTTATGAAGGAAATCAAACATATATAAAAGATGGTAAAGGAACCGCTAAATTTTCTTTAGAATCTAATGCAGATATTGTTGAAGTTACATTATTAGATTCTCAAGGTAATGTAGTTGAAAGAAAATCTTTTCAAAATTTACAAGCAGGTAAAGAATATCCTTTTGAAATCAATAATAATTCCTTAGAAGATGGTTATTATACAGTTTATGTAAATGCAAAAAGTGGTGGTACAGAAGTTAAAGCAAAAGTTTATTCATATGCAAATGTTGAGTCAGTGGAAAAAGATAATGATCAAATTTTTGTTTCTTTTGGTAATAATAAAGTTGAATTAAATAAAGTTTCTCAAATAGGAGGGTAGTCATCATGATTCAATCATTTTATACAGGAAATACTGGTTTAAATGCTAACAAAGAATGGCTTTCTATTATTTCTGATAATATTGCAAATGTAAATACTATAGGGTATAAATCTGAAAGAGTAAATTTTGAAGATTTAATCTCAAGTAGCACAACTTCATTTGCAAATGGATCTCCTAAAAATATAGAGATTGGTGGTGGAGCTTTTGCTGCAAGTACTATAAAAGATTTTTCTCAAGGTGCTTTAATGAATACAAATTCTTCTACGGATTTAGCATTAGATGGAGAAGGATTTTTTATGGTTCAAGATAAACAAGGAATAACTTATTATACAAGAAATGGACAATTTAGAACTGATGCAGATGGAAACTTAATAAATACAAATGGAATGTACTTAAAAGGATGGTCTTTAGATGAAGCAGGAAATATAGCAGGAGCTATTGGCCCTATAAACATTCCAAATGATATGTCTCCAAAGGTAACCTCAAATCTTGCTTTAAAATCTCCTACTAATTTAGATGCAACAAGTACAATTGTTAGGAATATATTTAATACAAATGATTCAGGAACATATAGTTATGTAAATGCTATTAATGTGTATGATAGTATTGGAGTTTCTCATGAAGTTAAATACTACTTTGTCCATGAAGATGCAAATTCTTGGAAAGTTTTTGGTGTTTTAGATGACGAGCCAGTAAAATTTACAGATGCAAATGGTAATCAATATGCGTTCTTAAGGGTAGAGTTTAATGGATTAGGACAATTAAACAAAGTTTCTTTGCAAGGACCTGTTTCATCTATAACTGGTGAAACTCCTGCTGAATCATCAGATAATGGAGAATTTAAGTTGGATAGGGCTGCATCATTACCAGGTTCTATTGTTATTAATAGCTACAATGATGGAACAAGTACATTTAATGTAAGATGGATAGATGATGGTAATGGTAATATTGTAGACCTTGATAATAATAATCAAATTATAGGTTCTGTAGATTATGATACAGGGAAAATAGTCATTAATAGTTTTGTTGGAAATGGTACTACAGAAAGCTTAACAGTAGATTATAATTACTATTCAGAAAGAATCGCTAATGGTGGAAGTGTTACAAGTCCAGTACTAAAAAATTCTGTTTATATAAGAAAATACTTTGATGGTACAAATTGGAATATTGTAAACTGGGCAGATGATGGTAATGGTAATATTATAGATCTTGACAATAATAATAATGTTGTTGGAACTATTAACTATTCAACAGGAGCTATAAATATTACAGGAGTGTCAAGTGTAAATCAATTGGATGTTGTTTATGAGTTTGATAATAATAACTCTGTACAACCTGATAAAATAACAATGGCTGCAATACCTACTACTAACAATTATTCACAAACATTAAATACAGGTGGTAATCCTATTCAATATACATTAAATCTAAAGGAACTTAAACAGTTACAATCTGACTTTATATTTTATGCAGAGCAAGATGGATATGGAAAGGGAGATTTATTATCTGTATCTGTAAGTGAAGATGGACTTGTTAAAGGAGTTTATTCAAATGGACAAGTTAGAGATTGGGCAAGAATAGCTATTGCAACATTTAAAGACAAGGAAATTTTAGTTAGAAAAGGAAATAATCTATTTTTACCAAACAGTCAAACATTTACGCCAATTATAGTCCCCGGTGGAGTTATATCAAAAATTAGAGGAGGTTTTTTAGAACTTTCGAATGTTGATATATCCCAAGAGTTTATTAATCTTATAACTGCTCAAAGGGCATATCAAGCAAATGCAAGAACGATAACAACTTCTGATCAAGTACTTCAAGAAACAATGAATCTAAAGAGATAAAACTTAAGTTGAGGGTATAAATGGCTAACGAAAACCAAGAAAACTTAGAAAATCAAGAACAAAAAGGAGGAGGAAAGAAAAAACTCCTCCTTTTTTTATTAATATTTTTAATAATAGCAGGAGCTGGTGGCTTTGCTGCTTATAAATTTGTTTTTAGTAAAGGTGAAGAGAAAAAAGAGGAAAAAAAGGCTGAAAAGATTGTAAAAGATGTGAAAAATATAGAGCAACCAGGAATTATGTATGATCTTGGAACTTTCATAGTAAACCTTGCTGATAGAGATGCAGACAGATATTTAAAGATAACAATTGTTCTTGAAGTTGAGAATGAACAGGTAAAAATGGAAGTTGATAAAAGGCTTCCTCAAATAAAAGATACTATTACAACTTTACTTTTAACAAAAACTTCTGAAGAAATAAAAACTGCAGAAGGAATGGAACTTTTAAAAGAGGAAATAATAAAAAGAGTAAATGCAATTCTTCCTCTTGGTGGTGTAAAAAATGTATACTTTACAGAATTTGTAATACAGACAGCTTAATGATGGAAGAGAATAAAAATTTAGAAAGCTTAGAAGAAGGGATGCCTCAGGATAAAGATGAAAATCCTGAGGCAAAAGATATGCAAAAATTTAAAAACTTAGATTTAGATTTTCTTTCTGATATATCCCTTAAAATAACTGTAGAAATTGGTAGATCAAGAAAGATGTTCTTAGATATCCTTAAATTAAAAGAAGGGGATATAATAAAGCTAAATAAACATCTTGAAGATTATATAGATATTTATATAAATGATACTCGTTTTTTTATTGGAGAATTAGTTGTTGTAAATGAAAAATATAGTGTTAGGATTATAGACCTTGTTTGAAGGATATGATCTTCTAAAATTTCTTTTATCATTTTTATTTATAATTGGATTAATATATGGATTTTATTTTTTATTTATGAGATATGGCTCAAAATTTTCTATAACGCCAAAGAGCAATGAACTAAAAATAAAAGATATAAGATTTTTAACTAAGGATAAAGGTTTTATTATTGTTCAGCTTAAAGATAAACAGTTTTTTTTCACATTTGATAATCAAAATGGTTTAAAATTAATAGAAAAAATTAAGCAAGATAATGTAGATGAAAAAGATTAATATTTTAATACTTTCTATTTTTTTATTATTTAATTATTCATTTGCTGAGAATGATATTGTTAATCAAACTTTGTCTCAATTAAATAATTTAGATATTTCTCTAAAAATCTTATTTTTAATAACTATTCTTAGTTTAGTTCCATCCATTCTTATTACAGTTACTTCTTTTGTAAGAATAGTTATTGTATTATCCCTTTTAAGACATGCTCTTGGTATTCCTCAATCACCACCAAATCAAGTAATAATAGCTCTTGCTTTATTTTTAACATTTTTTGTAATGAAACCTGTTTTTGAAGATATTAATAAAAATGCTATACAACCCTATATAAATAAACAGATATCAGATGTAGAAGCTATAAAAAAAGCACAAGAACCTATAAAAAAGTTTATGATAAACAATACAAGGAAAGAAGATCTGAAACTTTTTATAGATTTATCTAAGGAAAAACCAAAATCTCCAGAAGAAGTAAGTATGATTTCTTTAATTCCTGCATTTATGATAAGTGAGATAAAAACTGCTTTTGAGATAGTATTTGTAATATTTTTACCATTTTTAATTATAGACTTATTAATAGCAAGTATCTTAATGTCCATGGGTATGATGATGATTCCACCAATGATGATATCCCTTCCTTTTAAACTAATACTTTTTGTTTTAGCAGATGGATGGGAACTTTTAACAAAAGCTTTAATAGAGAGTTATAAATGACATTAGATCAAGCTATTGATTTAATGAATAAAACTTTTGAGATGGCTTTGATAGTAGGTGGACCTGTAATTTTAATTACTTTTTTAGTAGGTTTAATAGTTAGTATATTTCAAGCAGCTACTCAGATTAACGAGATGACATTAACTTTTATTCCTAAAATTGTAGCTACTTTAATTGCAATTATAATTTTTGGTTCTTGGATGTTTAGAAAATTAATAGATTTTACAAATGAGATTTTTAATATATTATTTAGTCTAATACAATGAAACCTTTAATTACTTTTCCTGAAGCAATAGCTATAGGACTTGTTTTTTCAAGATTAATAGGATTTTTTATTAGTTTTCCTATTTTTAACTCTCAAGTTGTGCCTTTAAATGTAAGAATAATGCTTATTATATCTCTTTCATTTTTTATTTTTCATTTTTCAAATGTTAATATTCCTAATGTTTCAGATATAAATTTAGTTTTTTTATTTATGCTTGTCTTAAAAGAACTTCTTATAGGAATTTTACTTGGAGTTATTACTCATATATTTATTGCAATATTTTCATATGCAGCAGAGCTTATAGGATATTTTATGGGATTAACCATAGCGAACATTTTTGATCCTACTTTTGGACAAGTATCTATTTTAGATAGATTTTATATATTTTTGTTTTATCTTTTATTTTTGATAACAGGAGCTTATCAATATTTAATTGTAGGACTTGTAAAAAGTTTTGAAGTTGTACCTTTATTTGAGCTTAAAATAGACTCAGGAATATTTGAGTATATTTTATTAAAATCTTCTTTAATATTTTTATTAGCATTAAAAATGGCTTTTCCTTTTGTTATTGTTTTATTAATGCTTAATGTAGCTTTAGCTTTAGTTAATAGACTTATTCCTCAGGTAAATGTTTTTATAGTAGGTCTTCCTATGCAGATTTTTGTTGGACTTTTAGCTCTTTCTATAGGAGCATCAGGATCAATTTTATTTGCTTCATATGTAATGAAATTATTCACTAAAATATATTTAAAAGCAGTAATGAATATTTAGAAGGTAAAAAATGGCAAAAGATCCAAGTAAAACAGAAAAAGCAACACCTCATAGGCGAAGAAAAGCAAGAGAAGAAGGGCAAGTTGCAAGAAGTATGGATATACCTATTGCTGCAACTTTATTTATTACATTTCTAATTTTAATATACTATATACCTTTTGCAACTAAAAATCTTATAGAATATTTTCATTTTACTTTTTCTCAAGTTTTTAATATAATACCTTCTAATTCTTCACAACTTGTTTCTTTAACATTTAAATCATTTTTTATATTAATAGCTCCTGTTTTTACTATCCTTTTGATTATAGGAATTCTTGCTAATGTAGGTCAGTTTGGATTTTTATTAACTGGAAAACCTTTAATCCCTAAATTAGATAGAATTAATCCTATTTCAGGACTTGGAAGAATTTTTTCTTTAAAAACAGTGTTTGAACTTATTAGAAACTTGCTAAAACTAATAGTGGCTTCAGCTATTGCTTATATACTTTTTATAAGAATCTTTAAAGAAAGCTCAAGTTTAGCTTTTATGCCTTTCAATCAAGAACTTCATTATTTAATAAAAAATATATTAATAATGATACTTTTTTTTGCACTTTTATCTATTCCTATTGCAATTATAGATTTTTTATATAGAAGATATGAGTATGAAGAAAATATAAAAATGTCAAAAGAAGAAGTAAAAGAAGAAAGAAAAATGTATGAAGGTAATCCTCAAATAAAAGCAGCAATAAAAAGAAAGCAAAGAGAACTTGCAATGAGAAGAATGATGGCAGAAATTCCAAAAGCAGATGTTGTAATTACAAACCCAACCCATTTTGCAGTAGCTTTAAAATATGATAGGGAAAAGATGTATGCTCCGCAGGTTATAGCAAAAGGTAAAAATAGCGTTGCATTAAAAATAATAGAAAAAGCAAAAGAGCATAATGTATCTATAGTTCAGGATCCACCTCTTGCTAGAGCTTTATATGATTCTTGTGAAATTGGAGATACAATACCTGAAGAGTTTTATATTGCAGTAGCAAAAATTTTAGCTAAAATTTATAAAAATAAAAAATGATAAAATAAATATTTCAATAAAAAAGGAGGCAATTTTTTGAAAATAGCAGTTGCAGGTGCAGGATATGTAGGTCTTTCAAATGCAATACTACTTGCTCAAAACAATGAGGTAGTATTAAGAGATATAGATGAAAAAAAGGTAAATCTTATTAATCAAAAAATATCACCAATAATAGATAAAGATATAGAAGATTATCTGAAAAATAAACCATTAAATCTTAGAGCAACTTTAAATCCAGAAGAAGCCTATAAAGATGCAAAATATGTAATAATAGCAACACCTACAGATTATGATCCAATTACAAATTACTTTAATACAAAATCTGTTGAATCTGTAATTAAAGAAGTTTTAAAAATAAATAAAGATGCAATAATTATAATTAAATCAACTATACCAATAGGTTATACAGAAAAAACAAAGAAAAGATTTAATACTGAAAATATTATATTCTCACCGGAATTTTTAAGAGAAGGAAAAGCTCTTTATGATAATTTATATCCTTCAAGAATAATAGTTGGAGAAAAAAGTGAAAGAGCAAAAGAATTTGCAGATTTATTACTTGAAGGAGCAATAAAAAAAGATGTACCTGTTTTATTAACAGGTTCTACAGAAGCAGAAAGTATAAAACTTTTTGCAAACTCATATCTTGCAACAAGGGTAGCCTTTTTTAATGAGCTTGATACATTTGCAGAGATGCATGGATTAAACTCAAAAGAAATTATAGAAGGAGTATGTTTAGATCCAAGAATTGGAATGCATTATAACAATCCATCATTTGGTTATGGTGGGTATTGTCTTCCAAAAGATACAAAACAGCTTTTAGCAAATTACCTTGAAAATGGAATTCCCCATTATCTAATAAAAGCTACAGTAGAAGCAAATCTTGCAAGAAAATATTATATTGCAAGAAGAATATTAGAAAAAAACCCAAATACTATTGGTATATATAGACTTACAATGAAAGCAGGTTCAGATAATTTTAGATCATCTGCTATAATTGATATTATGGAATACTTGAAAGCTCAAGAAAAAGATATAATCATATATGAACCTTTTTGGAATGATAAAGAATTTTTTGGAATACCTGTAGTAAATGATTTAGAAAAATTTAAAAAAGAAGCAGATTTAATAGTTGCAAATAGAATATCAGATGAAATTAAAGATGTTCTAAACAAAGTTTATACAAGAGATGTTTTTGGTAGAGATTAATGGATAGATTAAAAAATTTTTTTATAGGGTTAATAATTATGCTTACTATAACAAATGAAATAAAAGCTTTAGAAGATAATGTTTATGTAGAAAAACTAAAAAATGGTGCAACTTTAATAGTAAAACCAAGAACAGACACTACTGCAGTTTCTTTACAGGTTTGGTTTTCTGTAGGTTCAGTTTATGAAAATGATAATGAAAGAGGTTTATCTCACTTTTTAGAACATATGCTTTTTAATGGAACAAAATATACAAACCCTGGAGAAATAGAGTTTGAAGTTGAAAAGAAAGGTGGAATTATAAATGCAGCTACTTCATTTGATTTTACATACTATTATATAGAAATTGGAGATTTATACTGGAAACAGATGCTTAAATATCTATTTTATATGACAACTGCCCCTATATTGTCAGAAGAAATGATAAAAAAAGAAAAACCAATTGTATTAGAAGAGCTAAATAGACATCTTGATAATCCAAAATCTCATCTTTGGGATACTTATAATAAACTTGCATATAAAGTCTCTAACTATAAACACCCTGTAATTGGATATAGAGAAACTATTGAAAAATTTAATGAAAAACTTGTAAAAGGATATTTTAATAAACATTATTATCCTAAAAACACATATATAGTTGTTGTTGGAAATGTTGATAAAGATGAAGTTATAAAAGAAGTAGAAAATACATTTGGAACTGTTAAACCTAAAAAAGAAGCACAGCCAAATCCTGAAATTCCTTTAGAGCCACCTCAAAAAGAGATAAGAAAAAAAATATTAAGAAAAAAACAGATAACAAGAGCTTATGTCGCAATAGGATGGCAGGCACCACCTATAAAAGATAAAGAAAGTTATGTAGCATCTATTCTTGAATATATACTTGCAGGTGGAAAAAGCTCTGTTTTATATCAACAGTTAAGAGAAAAAGGCTATGTTCAAGGTATTTATGCTGGATATATGTCCCATAAAGGAACTTCTCAGTTTCTATTTTATTTTGTAGTAGAGCCTAATAAAGTAGAAGAAGCAAAAGAAAAATTATTTGATTTAATTTTTAATTATGTAGAGAATGGAGTACCTGAAAACCTTGTTGAAGATGCTAAAAGAAAAATAATAAATAGTCGTATATTTGCGTCTGAAGAAGTAAGCAATGAAGCTGAAAACTTTGGATATGCTGCAGCTTTAACTGGTGATGTAAATTACGCCTTAAATTATATAGATAATATTAAGAAAGTTTCTAAAAAAGATATAGATCAGTATTTAAGAAAATATTTTAAAAAAGATAACTATACAGAAGTTCAACTTTTACCAGAAGAGGAAAAGTAATTTGGAATCTTTTAAAGTACATGAAATTTTTTCTCTTGAAGATTTTAAAGAAAGTATTCCATTTACAGCAATTGGTGCAAGAACTTGCTACAGCAGTGGAGATCTAAACTATCTTCTAAATGATCCAAGGGTAGTAAGTAAAGAAGAAAGAGCTAAATTTTTATCAAAACTTGGAAATTACAAGCATTTCTCAGTTTTTGCCCATTCTTTTGCATATAAAGATTTAAACACTTTAGAAGAAGAGAAATTAAACAAAATAGTAGGAAAAGAGCTTCAAGATTTACCAAAAGATAAAAAAGCAGAAATCGCAGCTATAAAAATCGCTGCTACAAGATTTAAATCTTATTATAATCCTAAATATAAAACAGTAATAGGAATCTCTTTACGACATTATCTTGAAGAGCTTTTAGAAACAGATGAAAAAAGATATTTTGAAACCTTCAATAAAATGGCAGAATATGATATTCCAATAGAACCTCTTGGATATAAAGATGATATCTGGCTTATAGGATTATTAAAAGAATATGATGGATATGCAGTATTTTATATAGATAATGTATCAAGGATTATGACTCATCAGCTTGTAAGACATACTGCATTAAATTATTCTCAAAGAAGTCAAAGATATGTAAAAGAAGATGAAAACTTGCTTATAATTCCTCCTTCTATAAAAGAAAGTAATTGTCAAATAGAAAATGATAAAATATTAAAAATTATAAAAGATATAGTAAAAGAAATATCTGAATATATTAAAAATACTGATACTAAAGATTCTTTAAAAGAAAAAATAGCTAAAAGGGTTGAAAAATTTTTAAGCTCTGAAGAAAATAGAAGTATAAAAAATTTATTTAGATATATAGACCAACTTACAGAGATCATTTACGATTATACAGTTTACAGCTGTAAAATAAAAAGAGAAGATGCAAGATTTATACTTCCACATGGAAGAAAAACAACAATAGTAGTATCTGGAACCTTAAGCTGGATAAAAGATTTTATTACTAAAAGAACAGATCCACATGCCCAATGGGAAATACAAAAGGTTGCAAATGCAATGAAATATTTATTAGAAAAACAAAATATAGAGGTATAGATACAAAATGAGAAAAATAATAGAACAAGTAGTAGAAAGAATACTTTGGGAAAGTAGATTTATGATATTTCTTGCTGTAATAGCAAGTATTATTGGGGCTTTTATTTTAGTCTTAGTAGG